>NZ_JAHLQK010000001.1:600000-900000 GCF_018919215.1 Alkaliphilus flagellatus | reverse complement strand
GTTAGACACAATAAAGATACCTTTTTAGTTGATGGTTATTTTAATTTACAGAAAAATGATTTTACTATTGTAGAAAAGGATGGACAGTTTACTATAAAAACTAAGGTTGGAAGCTTTAATGCGCGTAAATTAACAAGGAATGAAGTTAAACTATTTAGGGAAAATGACGTTTCATCCATACGTAAACTAGGCCTATTCTATTTTGCTATAATTATTGCTGGATTTATACTAAACTATGTTCAAGTGTATTTGCTAAATTATACAAGCAATAAGATTATATTTAATATTAGAGAAGAATTATTTACTCATTTAGAAGGAATGTCCTTAAGCTTTTTTGATAAAAATCCAGTAGGCCGTTTAGTTACTAGAGTAACCAACGATACAGAAACATTGCAAGAGATGTATAGTGCAGTTTTGGTCAACTTGTTTAAGGATTTATTTTTAATACTAGGAATTATTATTATAATGATAGGAATGAATATTAGATTAGCTCTACTATCCCTTACGGTTGTTCCTATAATATTAATAGCAACAACTATATTTAGAATAAAAATTCGCAAAGCTTATAGAGAAGTGAGGGTAAAACTAGCAAAAATTAATGCTACATTAAATGAAAATTTTACTGGGATGAAAACTGTACATATTTTCAAGAGGGAAAAACAGCAGGCAGAACAGTTCGATAGTATTAATAAGGAATATTTAGAGGCTAATAAAAAGGAAATTCTTATTTTCTCCATCTTCCGTCCATCTATGGAGATAGTCAGATCCTTAGGTATTGCCATTATTATTTGGTATGGTAGTGGTCAAGTAATTAGCCAATCTATACAGTTTGGTGTTTTAATTGCCTTTATCGACTACTTAAAACAGTTTTTCCAACCAATAAATGACTTAACAGAAAAATATAATATTCTTCAATCTGCAATGGCATCATCAGAGAGAATTTTTGCACTACTCGATAAAGATCCAGATATTATTACGCCAGCAAAACCTAAGAATATTGATAATTTACAAGGAACCATTGAATTTAAAAATGTTTGGTTTGCATATAACAACGAAGACTGGGTTTTAAAGGACATTAGTTTTAAAATAAACTTTGGAGAATCCGTAGCCTTTGTAGGAGCCACTGGAGCAGGTAAATCCTCAATTATCAACTTAATTAGTAGATTTTATGATATTCAAAAAGGCGAGATACTAATTGATGGTGTTAATATTAAAGATATCTCTCTATCTACCTTAAGAAAAAATATAGGGATAGTGCTTCAGGATGTATTTATGTTTACCGGTACTATAAAAGATAATATAGTTTTAAATAATTATGATATTTCCGATACAAAGGTACAGGAAATTGCTCAGTATGTTAATTCCCATCACTTTATAGAAAAGCTTCCTAAAAAATATGAAGAACCTGTAATGGAAAGGGGTTCTACACTTTCTTCTGGACAAAGACAACTACTTGCATTTGCTAGGGCATTGGCAACAGATCCTTCAATATTGGTTTTAGATGAAGCCACTTCTAATATAGATACGGAAACAGAGGAGTTAATTCAAGATGCAGTTGTAAAGCTAATCAAGGGTAGAACTTCAATAGCTATTGCTCATAGACTATCGACCATTCAAAACTGTAATAAAATTATGGTTCTTCATAAAGGGCGTCTGCGGGAAGTTGGAAATCATCAGGAACTGTTAGAAAAGGAAGGAATTTATTATAAGCTTTATCAGCTACAGTATAAAGAAAGTATGTAGTATATCATTCAAATTAGGTAAAAATTTAATAAAAACAGCAGAAATATATAAGACCCTATCTTTAAAGATAGGGTCTTATTTTTAACTAATATGAACTATTATTTAACCTTCTTGCAAAAATCTATTTTCATACATTTCACATTCATCTAAGGTACAGGTGTTAACAACACAGTGTATGCAAGTATATACTCCACAATTCCTAGATTCTTTTAGTCCTTTTTCTTGTTTCTTATCCTCTTTCATATTTTAACCCCTTCCTTAGATAAGTTTTATTTGTAATATTATTATAAATTATTATCATTTGTTTGTCAATTGAAATAATTATTATTTTTATTTCATTTTATAATTATATATATTGCTTAAAGATAATAATATTATAATTACAATACATAGAATCCTCTATTTTAGAAGATTCATCAATTAACTAATCATAAAGAAGGAACTATATATTTCTAAATAAAGATTTAATTTTGCAATTTCTTAAATATTTATTGCATTTTTTCTTGCAAAAATCAAATTTATTGCAAGAATTTTATCTAATGACTGATAATTTTAAAACATATTGTTCACATCCAAATTTGATTAACAGGTATTCTTTTATCATCATTACAGTTTGGACAGTAAAAAAGATGTACGCACCGATGACCTTCTACACCATCAATCCTTTGAGTTATACTTTTATCTAAATATGGGCTGTAATCATCAAAGTAATCTTCTATTGCACCTCTTGCATCCATTTGATTACCACAATCAGAACATTTTACTATGTAACTTGCCATTCCATTACAAATAGGACAAACCCATTCCATAAAAATACCTCCTACCTACTGGCTTTTTAATACCAGGTATTTTATCCTTATATGCTAGTTTTATAAAATAAATAGGACATACTCTAAGCTTTAAGGATACTCACATATATTGTATGTTTTTTCAAAAAAAATAAACAAGCTATTTTTAGTAGCCTGTTTGTAGACCTAACCTATTTACTATACTTTTCAAAAATATCATCCAAGGCTTCCCTAAGTAAAAACGCTTCTGTCTTATCTGTTTTCTGAGACAATTCTGCTAACCTTTCAAGTTGTGTCTTTGTATAATAGCTGGACTTTAATACCATACTTTCACTTTCTGCCATATAAACTCGGTTTTTTCCTTCCTTTTTCGCCCTAAAAAGCGCACTATCAGCAGCTCTAAAAAGATCTACAGAATTTTTAGCATTTCTAGGATAATTAGCTATACCTACACTAATACGTATATTAATTTCCTTTTTCTTTTCTTTATCTCCTAGAGCGAATGTATTTGCTTCTAAATATTTTCTTATCTCTTCAATCATAATAAATCCAGTTTCAGAAAGTGTATTAGAGAATATAACACTAAATTCATCTTTATTTGATCTACATACTAAATCATCACTCTTTAAGTTTTGTTTTAAAATAGATGCCATTTTTTTCAACACTTGATCCCCTATATATTCTCCATAATAGCTATTAACAGTGTTAAAATTATCTATATCTATCGAAGCCAATGTAAAAGTCTCATTTAAACTAGATATTTTATTCTCAACTACAGATAAAAGTTCTGCCTTTGTCATAATTCCTTCTATACTTTGAAGCATAAATACCTCACCCCTTTTATATTTTTTCTTTAGATATATATGTACCCATATATATGTGCTATTCACTTTTAAAAGAACTTTTTTCTAATTTATCAAACTCTAATGCCTATAATCACTCCGTACAATAGCTTTCCAGTAATAAAGCTTGTTGCTATAGAATATGTATGAATATAGTTAAATAAAGCTTTACGCAAGGAGGTAATTGATTGAAAAAATCTTCTTTTATTTACGGAACAATTTTATTAGTTATAGTTAATTTTCTAGTTAGATCCCTTGGGTTTGTATATAAAATAATACTCTCAAGATTGATAGGACCAGAGGCTATAGGTCTATATCAGATGGTGTTTCCTTTTTTAATGTTACTTATTACAACAACATCTGCAGGCATTCCATCAGCAGTATCTAAACTTGTAGCTAAGGAAAACTCTTTAAATAATAGAGAAGGCGTTTATAAAATACTAACTATATCTCTTTTTATTGGCGGAACCTTATCTTTAGTTTTATCCATATTGGTGTCGCTTAATATGGACTTTATTGTTACTAAAGTATTAAAAAATGAGGCAATATTCTATCCAATTTTATTTACAATCCCTGCCATAAGCTTAATAACTTTTGCTAGTATAATAAGAGGTTTTTTTTATGGATTAAAAGATATGAAACCTCCTGCTAATGCACAAATTATAGAACAATTATTTCGTATAATATTTGTACTATCCTACTTAGTATATAAAAAGCCATCCAATCCTGTTCTAGCTGCTACCATAGGGATTATTGGAGTTTCACTCGGAGAATTTTTCGGGCTAATATACTTGATATTTAAGTTTAATCTAAGAAAGTTAAATCCTAGAAGGCATCTTATAAAAATCTATACGGTGTCTTCATTGAAAGTAGCTAGTAGCATACTATATATATCAATACCTATTACTATAGGTAGGTTAGTTTCATCATTAATACAAACAGCAAGTTCAATTCTAATACCACAGAGATTAATTATTGCAGGATATACAAGCTCTGAGGCAATTCAAATCTTTGGTAAAATAACCGGAATGGCAATGCCACTATTGTTTCTACCCTTTACCGTCACGTCTGCCTTAGCAATTAATATTATTCCAAATATATCAGAACAAATGGCAATCAATAATATGGATGATGTTAGTGAGCAATGTAATTTAGCAATAAAAATAACATTGTTAGTAGCTATTCCAATAACTATTATATATACTGCATTCGGAAACCATCTAGCACAACTAATTTACAACCAAGAAGACGTAGGAAGCTATTTATCTATAATAAGCTATTCAACCATATTTTTATGTATGCAGCACACTTTATCTGGTATTTTACATGGAATGGGAAAACAAATAATTACTACAATTAACTATTTACTAGGCATGGTAATTCAGCTCTATTGTACATATTTTTTAATTTCTAATCCGAAATATGGTATAAATGGTTTCTTTATCGGATATATACTTTCGGCTTTCGTTATTTTTGCCTTAAATTTTATTACGTTAAAACGGGCTATTAAAATTAGACTTTCTATATTGCAATTGTTAATTAAACCAACAATATTATCCAGTCTAACAGCTTTATCAATGTTATATATTTATAAAGCATCTTATCTAGTTACAACTAGTAATTTCCTAAGCACTATGGTTTCAGCATTATTAGGGGGCATATTGTACTTGCTTTTATTATCTATAACTAAAACCCTAAATATTAAATCGATTATAAAAGAAATTAAAGGATAGGCCGATATGAAGTGCACCCCAATTGTTAGACAAAAAATCTAACTTTTTGGGTTCAGTTCAATAGCCTACCCTTTAATTTCTTTTACAAGTATACTATTTAATTATTTCAATATCATCACCAGGTTTAACTATACCACCTTTAATTACTTTAGTAAAAATACCTTCTTTAGGCATTACACACTCTCCTACAGTATAAAAAATAGCACATTTTTGATGACATTCTTTACCTATTTGTGTTACTTCTTGAATAGTTTCACCTATTTTTAATTGAGTACCTACAGGTAGTTCGTATAGAACGATACCTTCAGTAGTTATGTTTTCAGCAAACTTACCAGGTTCTAATCCATCTGCTCCCATTGCTATTGCTTTATCTATACTTTCCTGAGCTAGTAAACTAACCTGTCTATGCCAATTTGCTGCATGAGCGTCTCCTTCCAAGCCAAAGTCTTCAATAAAAACTCCCTCTTCAATTTGATCCTTTGGTATTCCTTTTCTTCTACTAATATTAACTGCAACAACCTTTGCCAAATTTACTCCCCCTTAAAATGAATATCATATTAAATTAAATCTAGATATATACGATATCTCCAATATTATCTGTACTATATCCATCTAATTTTGCAATTTTACTAATAAACTCTTCACTCTTCATTACACTTATTAGTGAAGTAATTTTTTTGTCTTCCAACATTTCCTTGGAAATACATAGATCATAATCCTCCCAAGCTATAGGAATAAAATCTAGTCCCATAGCCTTCGCCGCAGACAAGACTCCCATTCCACAATCTGCAGACTTACCTGCTACTGCTGCTGCTACAGCCATGTGTGTATTAAATTCACGATCATAACCTCTAATATCAGAGGCTGTTATCTCATTTTTATCCAAATAATAGTCCAGTAAAATTCTAGTGCCTGCTCCTCTTTGTCTATTAACAAATTGAATATCTGATCTAGTTAAATCTTTGACATATTGAATATTTAAAGGATTACCTTTTTTAACCATTAGTCCTTGACTCCGTTTTACAAACTTAATTATAGCATAATCTGAACTATTTAGGTACTTTTTAATATAGGAGTTATTATAATCTCCAGTTTCTTCATCCATAAGATGTATAGGAGATATATGACACTCTCCTTTTTTCATAGCCATTATACCACCTAAGCTTCCTACATGTGCAGATGATAAAAACACATTTGATCGATTTAAGTGTAGCTCATTTGACAATATATCCATTACTAAATCATGACTACCAATAGAAACAATAGTGTTATTTATTTCACTAATAGATTTCAGCAGTTGAACTTCTACCTCTATACCCGCTTCATATCCCTCTACCCTTTGGGGTACTACAAGTATTCCATCTGCTTTTACTAAAGACATAGTAACTCCTGCTCCTCTATCTAATGGAGTAGCTATTACTTTATCATTCACAACACCTAGCTTTAACCTAATAAATTCTTCATGTTTTAGTGACGATACAATTCGGCGTGATAATATACTATTTACCTTTTTATGTTCATCTAACATCTGTCTATTATATTGAAATAAAAGTGGTTTTACAAAAAATTCGAACACAAAATATGCAGATACAGGATAACCTGGAATGCCTATTACAGGTTTACCATTTACAATTGCTAAAATAGCTGGTTTTCCCGGTTTAGTTGCAACTCCATGTATAAGTACATCTCCAATTTCTCTAAGGACATTTACTGTATAGTCCTTAGAGCCAGCAGAAGATCCCGCATTAATGACTACAATATCATTTTCATTTGTAGCCTCGATTATTTTGCTTTTAATAAGGTCGTATTCGTCTGGAACAACTTCATATTTTTTAGGTATACCATTGTACTCCATTACCATAGCAGCAAACATACTAGAATTAGTATCTATAATTTTACCTATAGATAGCTCTTCCTCCACTTGTACAATTTCTGAACCAGTAGGAATAATTCCAACCCTAGGCAGTTTATAAACCTCTAAATTAATAATTTGACCTGCTAGCAATGCTCCTATGTCCATAGATCGTATATTATGATTTGCACTTATAATAAGTTCACTTTCAACTATATCTTCCCCTATAGGTCTAACATGTTGCCAAGGTGTTGCCGGCTGACGAATCTCTACAGTATTTTCATCCACTTCTACAACATCCTCAATCATAATTACAGCATTATATGGATCTCTTATATATCCACCTGTATTAATATAAATAAAATTTTCCTCTAGTTTTAGATAAACTGGATTACTTTCTGTTGCTTCAAAAGTAGCATTCGAAATTACAGCAATACCATCCATAGCAGCAGCATTATAATTTGGAGAGGATTTCTTTGCGAAAACTGGTTTAGTTGTAACTCTATTTAAACTTTCAACAACAGGTATAATTTCTGTATTTATGCAACTATTCAATGAATTAATTTCTGAAAAATACTGTTTCTGAGCTTCTTCTAACGGAATATTTGTTAGATATATATTTCTGTCCTTTTTCGTCATGATATTATCTCCTTTTACTATTAAAATAAGAACACTCTAACTTTTTCTCCCTTTATAAGTCCTTCTTGATTTGTCTTAATTTTAACATATCCTCTTGCCTTTGCCATCATAGAAAGCATTCCTGATTTCCCATAAACCGGTTCAATAACTGTCTTATCTATTTCTTCTCTTATATTAACCATTACATAATGCTCCCTGCCTGGAGCAGAAGGAATGTTAACCGAAATCTCTCCTTCTATATACTGGTTAATTACTTCTTCATTATAGTAAATATTATTAATTAAAAAACTTACAAAAATTTTATATATAACAAGGGCAGAAACAGGTTGTCCAGGCAACCCAAATAAAGCTGTAGTACCTATTTTCCCGACTATAGTAGGCTTGCCTGGTTTAACTGATACTCCATGAATAAATACTCCAGGAGAGCCAATATCATTAATTACATCCTTTGTAAAGTCCTTATTTCCCATAGAACTTCCACCTGAGATTAAAACAATATGACTATTTTTAACACATTCTTCAATCTTATTTTTCAATAAGTCTCTATGATCCTTAACAATAGTCCTCTCTATTACATTACAACCATCTTCAATAGAAGCTGCAGATAAACTATATGTATTCATATCTTTTATTTGTCCCAATTTTAAATCTTCTGTAGGTGAAACTAATTCATCACCAGTAGAAATTATGCTTACTCTAAGCTTTTCATAAACATCTATATTAATAGTTCCTATTCCAGCTAACATGCCTATATCTTGCGGTCGTAGTTTATGGCCTTTTTTAAAGATAATATCCCCTCGTTTAAGATCTTCACCTTTTTTTAAAACATTTTCTCCAGGAGCAACTGGTCTTTGGATACATATATCATTTCCCAAAACCTCTGTATATTCAATCATAACTACACTATCACATCCTTCAGGCAGCATTCCGCCTGTTGGTACATAATAGCAGTTCCCAGTCCGCACAGTTACATCTGCTTTTTTACCCATTTCTATTTGATCTTTGTACTTTAAAAACCCAGGGACACTTTCACTAGCACCAAATGTATCTTTAGATATAACTGCATACCCATCTACCGTAGAACGATCAAACCCAGGAACATCTATTGGAACAATAATATCTTTAGCTAAATACCTACCAACGGCATCTAATATACTTATATTTTCTTGCTTTAATGAAAAACCACCAAAGGCTTCTCTTATTTTATTTTTTGCCTCTTCTACAGTAACTGTATTTAATAGTTCCATGTTAGCACTCCTTTGAAAAGTGAATTCCTATTTAATTATGTACTTCGATAATAACAAATAATTCCCTGCTAATTTTAACAAAATAAAAGTCATCTAATGTTTATCCCATTGACTCCCGTTACACTTGTAATTTATATTTTCTTACATAATAAAATAACCCCCAATAATAGGGGGTTAAAAGTTCATCCAAGATGCCGTTAGCTGCAAAATTCACACCCTCTCCTCACTGTAAGGTGGGTGAAATATTTTATTATTTCGAAGTCCACTCTAGGGCGGCTTTTCGTCCAAATAAAAATATAATCTCCCGGATGTCTATTGTAGGTTGAATTTTACTAAGCCTTACGAACACCTCAGAACTCGTTTATCACTTGTTTATATAATTATTATATACTAAAATCATGTTTTTATAAAATGAAATTTTTGCCTTTAAAGCTCATTAAGCCTGTAAATTCAGCAGATATTACGGAATTACTCTAGTTTAAAGCTTTTTGCCACATATTTTCAATGCATTTATCAATTTCTTCTTCATTTAGTGTCTCTTTATCTAAAAGATTTTCAGCTATTGAATAAACTAACTCTCTATTATTTTCAATAAGCAGTTTTGTTTCATCATAAAGTCTTTGCATCTCATTTCTAGTAATTTCAGCTAGTTTCCTATCCGCCGAGCCTTGATGTCCAAATAATATATCATAATTAATCATACCAATTTCTTCACTCATACCAAACTGCTTAATCATGGCTACTAATATTTCCGTTGCTTTCTGTATATCATTACTTGCACCAGTAGTAACATTATCAGCACCAAATATTAGTTCTTCTACAATTCTACCTGCTAATGCAATTTTAATATTATTTATCATTTCTTTTTTTGTATTATACATTTTATCAGGAGGAATGTTCATACTAAATCCCCCTGCTCCTTTTGTACTAGGAATAATAGTTACCTTTGTAACCTTATTTTCGGGACAGAGTAGCTTAGTGACAACTGCATGACCGGCCTCATGATAGGCAGTAATTCTTCTATCTATATTTCTAATATTACTTCTATCTTTTTTCTCATCTCCAGCAATTACAGTATAAAAAGCTTTGTCTATATGAAGAGCAGTAATAGCTTCTGCATTTTCTCTAGCTGCGTTAATAGCAGCTTCATTCATAAGATTTTCCAACTTCGCGCCACTAAAATACACCGTTTGCTCCGCTATACCCCTTAAACTAAGACTAACTGCAATTGGTCTATCCTTACTGTAAAGTTTTAAAATTTCATGCCTAGCATTTAAATCTGGCAGACCAATTTCAATCTGCCTATCAAATCTTCCTGGCCTTAAAAGAGCTTCATCTAATGTGTCTAATCTATTGGTAGCTGCTATAACTACAATACCTTCACTACCCTTAAAACCTGACATTTCAGTTAAAAGTGCATTTAAAGTTCTATCAGATTCGTCGCTCCCACCTAGTCCACCACGGTCTCTTTTCTTACCAATAGCATCTATTTCATCTATAAATATAACACATTTACCTTTTTCCTTAGCCTTTTTAAATAATGATCTAATTCTACCAGCCCCTAGTCCTGCATATATTTGCACAAAATCAGAGCCTGACACCGCTAAAAAATCTACTCCCGCTTCACTTGCTAAAGCCTTAGCCATTAGAGTTTTGCCTGTTCCTGGAGGACCATATAAAATTATACCCTTTGGCATTCTAGCTCCATATCTTTCATACTTCTGTGGGTTTTTTATAAAGTCAACAAGCTCCATAATATTCTCTTTTGCTTCCTCGTTACCTGCAATATTACTAAATCTTATATTCGAATCTTTTTCAGTTGAAATCTCTATATTCGACATTTTGTCATATTCTTTAGAAACTTGCTGTGAATTATTTTTCGATAAATAAATTGCCACTCCAGCAAAAGCACCAATAGCTACAATAGCTAAAGCTAGTTGTCCAGGTGAATACTGATCGCTTGATTCTTTAACTTCTATATTTTTAACTAACATGCTCTCTTTAAATCCATCTATCCTAGGATTATCTGTTATAAATTGTTCCCCATCCTTAAACTCACCCTTTAACTGGGCAGAGTCCGATATAGATACAGATTTAATCTGCTTATTATCAACCTTTTCCATAAATTCTATATAGGAAATTTGAAGCACTGGTTTTTTAAACTTCATACTAAATATAAAAGTGATAGTCAGCAATAAAAACACTACAGATATTAAAATAATTACAATTCTATTTTTATTCATTTTTAATTTTTGCACACAAAAACCCCCTTTGATTTTTAAATTTAAAATTTAATATGTAAGAGGGCGGTTTACATAATATATTAACATAATATTAATGAGATGTAAAGTTATAAAAATATCATATCAAAAATCTAAGTCTTATACCTGAAATTCGAAAGTACAAACATCCCTTACTTCTCTACAAAGAATGTTACATTTTTTATTATAATATCAACAGTCCCGTCACCATTTCTTTTAACATGAAACTTTAAATTATCGTCAAAACAATCACGATCATTTTTAATATCGAATCCTGTATCAGTTTTAATTGATTTTTTCTTAAGCTTTTTTTCTACCCAAGGCTTATCAACCTCAAAGCTAGTTATTTGAAAACCATTACTATTTAGATGATCTATATAATCATTTTGTATTTCCTCGTTACCATCCATAGCATCTTCTACAAAGCCTCTAATATTTATTTCTTCTTCCTTCTTTAAATTATTAGACAAAGTCTCCCTTACTTTTGTAGCCTGCTCTATGTCCTGTCTTAATTGACTTCTTACCCATTTTTCTGTAATATTTTTAAACATTTTTGTTTTATCTTTACTATCTACTAATATATTACTATTTAAAAAATCCTTTACAAAGAAGTTTGCTACTTCATGATCCTGGTCCGCAGACTGTTGTTTATCTAGTACTACTAAGTCATATTCTTCGTTGGCTTCATATAGCTTAATAAATGCACATTTTTGTAATCTTTGACCTGCACCAGGAAGGCCTATTTCTTGCGGAATAATAGATACCTTAAACTTATCTCCTATATACTCAACATCATGTATATATGACTTTCTATAATCCATTTTTAACAAGGCAATATATTTTATATTATCTACAGAATAAATACATACAACTAAATCACAGGACGATATATTTCCATGACTTTTCATTGCATTAAATAAATGCTGAGCGATTGTTTTAGAACTCTCAATAAAACATTCTTCTCCATATAGCATAGCATCACAGTTATCTCTTACAATATTAGGACCACTTATAAACTTAGCTATTCTATTATCATCATCCTTTAAAGAACGTACAATGTGCCTTTCTAGAAGTTCATGAATCTCCTCTGTAATTTCCTGTTCGTAATCCGTAAATAAAGGTACATCCATTGTTTTGTCTAATACATGTATAATAACATGATGTAGAATAATACTGTTTGTCTCTCTCATATATATACACCCTTCCAATTACTTAACATTTTAAAAACTTATTTGATGCTATCACATCGATTACCGCCGTACTTTAAATTTCAAACTCCTACTTCTTAAAAAACACTAATGATTTATACTTTCTTAGACTATAAAATAAGATACCAGAAAACTAGTATCTTATATGTAATATATAATTTTGTACTATTTTTATTATACTAGTAAATCAACATGTAATCCACTCTATTATAGAGTAGATATTCCTCTTTTTTTATTCAAATAATTTAAAAAGTTCTCTTTAATCTTAATATGATTTTCGTACTCTTTTTCCCCTATTAACCCCTTGTCTTTATAATCCTTTAATATGTAAATGAATTGCAAGGATAATTCCTCCAGACTATTCTCTAAGGTTCCTAACATCTTTGCCGACTCTAATTCATCCTGTATAATTTCTTTTCCCAAATTCAACTTTATCCCCCCGTTTGTTTTATGCATAATTCCGAAGTGCATAAATTTTTTTATATGTATCAGTTCTATATACAGTTGAAAAATCCTTCTTTTTACTTAAAGATCGCTGAAATTTTTTCAATTTTTGAAAAATTTCCATTAATAGTGTTTCTATATTTTTTATTATACTATATATAGTCTTTATTAACATATTATTACATAAAACTAAAATAAAATTTAAATTTAACGGGAGTACAGATTCAATTTATACGGTTATATGTTTCCACTTACCAACTCTAAATCTCCATAAAAGAATAAAATATCTAATAATCTGATCGATACAAATAGCTAACCAGGCACCAATTAATCCATATCCTAAGCCATTAATAAACAGATAGGCTAGTGTAACTCGAACAAACCATATGCCAGCAAGAGTTGAAATTAGAGGCCATCTCGTATCCCCTGCTCCCCTCAATCCACCAGCATAGATTAATTGTGATGACTGAAATGGTTGAATAATAGCAATCATTTTTAAAACAAAAGAGGCTCTCTTTATAACTTCAGGATCATTGCTGTAAAGAGCTACTATTTGAGGCCCAAATATGAAAAATATAACACCTATGGCAGTAGCAACAATTGAACCTAGAAATCTTACTTCCTTACCATATTCCTCTGCTAACTCTTTATCTTCTGCCCCTAAACTTTGACCTATTAATGTTGATGCTGCCATACCAAATGCCATACCTGAGGTAAAAGACATAGATAAAATACTGAGTGAAACTTGATGGGCAGCATAAATTACTGTTCCTAGAGTGGCAACCACTCTAACGAAAAATAGGTTACCTGTTCTTAAGAAAAACTGTTCTAGAGCAGAAGGAAATCCTATTCTCATCAGCCTTTTTATCGTAGTTAAATCTACTTTATATTTATTTTTAAAATTTAACTTTATTTTGCTTTTCCCATTAAAAAGTATCCATCCTAACATTACCATAGATATAATTCTAGAAATAAGAGTCGAAACCCCTGCACCTGTAACACCTAGCTCTGGAAAACCCAAACGTCCAAATATTAAAACATAGTTTCCAAATACATTAAGTAAGTTAGAAAAAATATTTATCATCATAGGAGTTTTTGTGTCTCCAGCGCCTCTTAAAACAGCAGCAATAGCTAAAGCAAAGTTTTGAGGAAAAATACCATACAAAACTATTTTAAAGTAAATTAGTCCGATATCTATTACTTCTTTATCTGCACCCATAAATATATATATTTGTTTAGCAAGCATTACTGCAGGTATAACTACAAAAAAAGAAAGAAAAAAGGTTATATATAACAATTGCATAGTTGTATTATTTGCTTCAGATTCTTTTTTAGCACCTATAAACCTAGAAACTAAAGCTGTACCCCCGATATTTAAAGCTTGGAATACTGCCATGGCTAAAAATATAGGTTGATTAGTTAATCCAATGGCTGTAATAGCAGTTGTTCCAATTGATCCTATCTGCCCAGCCATCATCATATCAATAGCACCAAAAAGTGACACTAATACTAGCTCAGTAACAGCCGGCCAGGCAATTTCAATAACCCTACTTCTTAATATCTTTCTGTCATTTTTGGAGTATCGCTCCTTTGAATATGTATTTTCCACTGTAAATATCCCCCTGTTTATTTCGAAATACTAAATTTTCTACTACCATAGTATCATATTTAAGAATACTACGCAATATTCAGACATATTCAAAGACTTCTATCTATTTAAAGAAAGAATTATAAGCTCTATTTTTATATATTAAGCACACATTTTTCTTTAAAATATCATAGTTATTTTTCTTTTTACTTCTAGTTGTTATATTCTGTAGATGTTCTCTTTTCAGAGACATGGGTGATAGCCTATTATTCTTCTTCTTATTGCTAGTTGTTTTATTTAGCGGAAGAGGTATTTGTTGCTAATTAAAAGTATACTGATGCTATGGCATCAACCTAGAACATAAAAATAGAACTGATATCAGTTCTATTTTTATCCTTATAATATAGTTTATATATTCTTTACATATTTTGAAGCTTATTTCTAAGCTCTATTAAATCCTCTGGTAAGCTCGCTTCTACTTCTACTTCCTTTCTATACCTTGGCTGTAAAAAATATAAATATTTAGCATGCAAGGCTTGACGCCCTATCAACTCTCCATCATCTTTACCATAAAGAGTATCTCCTATTAGCGCATGCCCTATATGCTCCATATGCACACGTATTTGATGGGTTCTACCTGTTAATAATTTTACTTCAAGCATAGTTGCATTTTTATATCTTTCTAATACTTTAAATTCCGTAATAGAATCCTGTCCATTTTCATCTACAATCCTTTTTATAGAATCTGCAGAGGTTCTATGAATTGGCGCTTCAATTCTACCCTTATCCTCCCTAATTACTCCCCTAACAAATGCAATATATTTTTTTTCAATCTTGTCTTCTTGCATCTGTTGGGAAAGAACATGATGGGAATATGCATTTTTAGCAATAACTAATAGGCCTGAAGTATCCATATCCAATCTATTAACAAACCTGATTTTACAATTAACACCTTTATTCATCAAGTACCATGATGCTGCATTAGCAATCGTGTTATCTGGATGACTTTTTGTTGGATGAGTTACTATACCAGGCTGTTTATTTACTAATATTAAATCAACATCCTCATAAGCAACTTCAAAGGGAATATCTTGAGGAATAAAATGATTCGACTCTTCATCCATAACAATCTTAATTTCATCCCCATCTTTCACTGTTTCATGGTACTTATTATATTCTCCGTTAATAAAAACACTTTTACTTCGTTTTAATTTCGATAATAATCTACTTGAAAAATCTAATCTTCCTTTAAGAACCTGCTTTAATTCCTTTCCATCATCCTCATACTCAGCATCATATATAATTATGTCTTCTTTTTGCTTACTTTCTAATATCATTTTATTATCTACTCCTATTAATTTAATTATTTTTTGTTAAAGGGATTTTTTTATTACCATAGAACTATAATA
This sequence comes from Alkaliphilus flagellatus, assembly GCF_018919215.1. NCBI lineage: Bacteria > Bacillati > Bacillota > Clostridia > Peptostreptococcales > Natronincolaceae > Alkaliphilus > Alkaliphilus flagellatus. The sequence continues at coordinate 884,246 of NZ_JAHLQK010000001.1, read as the reverse complement.
AATATAGATACTTTAAATAATAAAGGAGAATGTCTATGGAGTCTACTAAAATCATCAATATTGTGCACAATAATGAAAAGTTATCTGTAGATACAGCATATAATTTAAAAAATTCATTAATTTCTTTGGGATATAAAGTAAGTAATATTTTTGATCATTCCGCCGAGTTAATTATTTGTATAGGTGGCGATGGTACGTTTTTAAGAGCTCTGAGAGATCATGGCTTTCCTAGTATTCCTATCATAGGCATAAACACAGGACATCTTGGCTTTTTTACAGAAATAACCCCTAAAGAAATAGATAGCTTTCTTTCAAAATATATAGCTAAGGACTATACTATTCAAGAGATTACTCCAATTGAAGCTATCATTTGTACAAGAAGCAATTGTATAGATGCAATAGGTATAAACGAAATTGTAATTAAAGGTGATAAATCTCGTACAATTCACTTAGACATTTATGTTAATAACAATCTAGTCCAGCGATTTAGTGGAGATGGAATACTTATATCAACCTCTACTGGAAGTACAGCTTATAACTACTCAGCTGGAGGAAGTATAGTAGACCCTAGCTTAAATGTTTTACAGATTACACCTTTAGCACCTATTAACACAAATGTTTATCGCTCTTTTACATCTAGTATTATTTTACCATCTGATGCAATAATTAAGGTAAATCCTGAATATCGTTTTGAAGATTATCTAGTTGTTGTTAGTGACGGTTTAGAGCATCGGCATAATAGTATTGTAGAAGTAGATGCAAGATTATCAGAGTCTAAAATAAAAATGGTTAGACTAGAAAGCTATGAGTTTTGGAGTAGAGTTACAAGTAAATTTTTATAATCTACAGGTATAGTTAAGAGTTATCTAAACCGATTGTTTTTTATATAAGATTTAGTGTGAAACTATTAGCTATCGAAGGAAGCATTAAAATAGACTAGGATAAATCCTAGTCTATTTTAATATCGCTCTAAAACATTCACTAAAATTTTCACCATCAAACCATAAAATTTTAGACTTTGATAGTTATTAATATTTTCAGCAAATTTATAAATCCATTTTAAAATTATATCATCTATTACTCTTTTCTGCACATCATAAAGAATAGATTCGCTGTCTTTATTCATTATTTCCCCAAGTTGATATAAAAATTCAAGCTGCAAAGAAATATGATCCGGTAAGTCTTTATAATCCTTAGAAACTTCAAATCCCCATTCTTTATAAAGCCTTTTTAGTAGAATGGCAGGTTCTTTCATTAACTTACCTGTACTATCCCAATATACAGATGCATAAGGAGGAGCTAAAAGTTTTTTATATCCTATAAACAATCTATGATACTCGGTTTTTAAATCAGAAAATAAATTTTCTGTATTTGTTGATGAGTATTCTTTTAACAAATCATCTAGCTCTTCCAATAGTTCTTCATTAATATTATTAGCAAAAACATCTTCTAAGTAGCCTTGAATCGTAAAATAAAGATTTCCGTTTTGTAAATGCTCAATAAATTCTTTATCTGGATATTGGAAAGTCAACATAAAGATACCAAATATTTTACTTCTTTCTCCGAGTGTCATATACATCGTATCACTTCCCTAAATTTTATAAACTTGACAAGTTTCTTCCTTTGCTGTTAAGCAATTAGCTAAGTCCATACGTTTTTCGTCAACCAATAAAGAGCAGTTTGCTCCCTTATTATTTGCCAAAGTCAAGGTTGGAGCATCATGACCGAAACCATGAGTCATATGGGTGTATCCTTTAGGTACACGTTCTGATACTAATGTCTCTACTTCCACTTCATTAGTTTTTGACTTTACCAACACTCTATCACCAGACTTAATTCCGCGTTCTTCTGCATCTGTAGGACTAATTATTAAATAGTTTGTATCCTTTACAATTGCATTTTTATCAAAGGATTGCATTAAATATGGAATATTTCTAGTAGATGTTTGTGTATGCCAAATTACCTTGCCCCCTGCCATAAAGTAAAGAGGGTACTCTTTGCTAGGTCTATTTTTAGGTTCCACATATTCAGCTGTGACACCACCACCTACTTTTAAGTAAAGCTCTTGCACTTCATCTAATTCTCCTACTAGCGCAAACTGGAACTTACCATCTTTAAGTTTGTCGTAGTCTCCATATTTAGGCTCAATATCTTTTCCAATCCAAACACCTTCACGAGTTAGCTCATCCCAGTCTGCAAAAGATCCATCGGCCTGTTCAACTCCTTCTATAGAATCTCTAGCTGCTCCTACTTCATCATTTTCATCCATTGCCATGAAATCTTCATAGCCAAATCGTTTTCCTAATTTAACAAATATCCAATGCCCCGATTTACTTTCCCATTGGGGTTCCGTAACTTTTTGATTAATATTTAAATAAGGTACAAAGGAAGTTGGTTTATTTACTATCGTTCTTTCTAAATAAGTACATTCTGGTAACACAATACCTCCTACTGGTAAAACTTCCGCAGTTTGCGTTAAATATAAATCTATTACAATACCAAACTCAAGCTTTTCCATAGCTTCCTTTGTTAATTTACCATTCATTTGAGCTCCTACAGGTTCTGTATTATAAATAATTGCAGCCTTAATTCCATTTCCATTATTAACCGAAGTTGTTTTAGCATTAGATAATGGGCCTGCCGGTACAGCCTCTGGCGTTAGTATAGCAGCCGGAAAAATATTTCTATTTCCATCATGGGGGTTACCCTTATAGGATGGATACCCAGCCTGAGCATAATATTTTTTTTCTGTAGCATTATTAGTAAATTCGATACTATTTGTCTTTCCACCTCTAGGGTAAACCATTCCACCTTTTTTGCAAATACTTCCCACTAGTGCATTCAATGACTGCAATGCTTGTTGATTTTGAACAGCATTTGACCACATATAAAGTCCGCTGGAGGAATCAACAACAGCTGACTCTGCAGTTGCAAACTCTCTAGCAATCCGAATAATTGTTTCTGCCGCAATACCTGTAATTTTCTCTACATTTTCAGGCTTATACTTATCCTTTAATACCTCTTTTTTGTAAATATCAAAACCCTGTCCATAGTTTTCAACAAATTCTTTATCATAGATATTTTCCTTAATAATAACATGAGCCATTCCCATTAGTAATGCAGCATCTGTACCTGGAGTAATTGGTAAATACTCGTCTGCCTTTGCTGAAGAATAAGCAAATCGTGGATCGACTACTACAAGCTTTGCACCATTTCTCTTTGCTTCAATAATCTCCTTTGGAAATGCCAATCTATATCTTGGAGCTTCCATTTGGTTAGCACCCATTAAAATAATATATTTAGAGTTTTTATAATCCGCTAAAGCAGATGTATTGTTTAATACTAACTTATTTCCTACCCTCTTACCGCCTTCACAAATACTACCACTCCCAAAAGGTCCGTTAGGTGTTCCATAGTTTGATGCAAAACCTTTTAATAAAGATGCATAATGTCCTCTACGGTTCATTAAAATCAATGTTTCTGGACCATATTTTTCTTTAATATCTGTAAGTTTTTCATAAATAGTATCAAAAGCTTCATCCCAGGATATTTTTTCCCATTGATATTGACCTGTTTTTTTCATTGGATATTTTAATCTGTCAGCATCATACAATAATTGAACTCCAGAATTTCCTTTAGGACACAATCCACCTCCACTAGTCAGATCTTTCTTGTTAGGCTCTATCCTAAGAACTCTACCTTCATCACCTACAACTGCCTTTGCACCACAATAAATAGCACACATATAACATGCAGTAGGTACTACTGTTACATTTTCTGTATTTGCTGATACGGTTTCAACATTTGTAATACTATCAGCTTCTACATCATCGTCCTTGGATTGATTACATCCACTTAAAAATAGCATTGTTCCTGTAGCAACTCCAGATGCTTTTAAAAAACTTCTACGACTAATATGTTTTTCCCATAATTTCATTAAATTCATAGTTACTCCTCCTTCCTATAAATAAAAAACTTGAGGATTTATATTTTCAGGATCTCCTAACTGTTTAGGTTGCTTTTCCTTCATTAACTTAGATACCTCGCTATTAGGATCATCTATGTCTCCAAAAATTCTAGCATCAGTAATACAGGTATTAACACATAAAGGAGCCTCACCATTAGAAACTCGAGACGCGCAGAATGAACATTTTACTGCTTTGTTACTTTCTGCATTAATTGATCTAGCACCATAAGGACAAGCATTAATACACGCACCACAGCCAATACATTTTGCTTCATCTACTAAAACAAAGCCTTCCTTAGTTTTGTAAGTGGCACCTTCTACCGGACAAGCTTTAACACAAATAGGATCTTCACAGTGGGCACATAGAGCAGGTACAAACTCCATTATAACATTTGGAAATTTACCTTTTTGATTAACCAGTACCCAATTCAACTTATTATCTGGTGGTAACTGATAACCCTGTTGACAAGCTACAACACATGCGTTACAGCCTATGCATTTCTCCTTATCAAATACCATTGCATACTTAGACATTTTTTTCCTCCTTTTTTCAATTGATAATAAATAACATCAACAATTCGTTAAAAATAAAACATTCAAGTGCATTATTTTGTTTTGTTTGTTTTAAAATATTTTAATGCCCTATACTTAGATATAGTATAATTTATATAACAAACATTGTAAACCATTGCCATATTTATAAAACCTCTATCCTATTCCGATGTTTTCTTTGTTTTTTCAACGTTTTAACAAGTTAATATTTTTTTGCTTCAAGTATTATATTTGTTAATAAATAATCAGTAATTTATAGAAAAAAACTATAGTTTTATCAATTGATATAAAATATCATTATGCACTATAAGGAAATTTTATGGCAATATTATCCTATAACCCATATGTGCTACAGAATTTACCTGTATTATAGTGTCAAGTCCCTAAACATAAAAACCATATCCAAACTAACCTTTATTAATTTTATTTTTTAAAACAATAAATTGAATTAGTTATTCAAATATAAATGTAAAATTAAAAGGAAGCTTCTTAATCTTAATAAAAGAAGCTTCCTAATTATTAATGCTGGATAGTAGCCTTTTCCTATCCTTTAAGTTTAATTTAGAACAAAATCAACTTATATTACTTCAAATTATATTCCAATACCATAATAACATTACTATATACTTCAAGAACTAGTATATGATGCCTAAAAACCTTTTCTATATATTTTGTAAAATCTTTTTTATTTAAATTACATTTTTTTATTTCATATACATTCACTTCCACCTCATCCCATCCTAAGGATTCTAATCTTTGAGCCTGCTCCAAAGTGGCTAATTCCTTAGGAATCGATGCAAATATATTTCCCTTTTGAACTTCATATGCCTTCCAAAACTGATTATGTATTTCTAAAAGTTTACAACTTTTTAAATCCGATGTCCTTGTTTCACCAAATCTTTCAAGATAATCGCCTTCATAATAATTTCTTGACATAACAGGTTTATATAAAAAATTTTCTCGTGATATTTTTTCTAGTTGAATATTATCATTAAAATATATAGCATTTTGCATCGCTATATATTTATCCTTCATGTTTTGAGCTGTTACAATTAAATTATCTAAAAGTTCAACTTCTCTTCCTTTAAAATATCCACTTTCTAGGTTGTAAACAATTTTCTTTAGATCATATAAGTATTTATCCATATATTGGGTCCTCCTACACTATGATTTCATACTACCATTAATTATATTATAATTTGAATAAATTCAAAATAAATTCTCAATAATAGTAGTAAGCATTTATATTATTAAGGAAGTGATTATATTGAAGTGTACAAGTTGTAACCAAGGAAATATAATATTAAAAGATGAAGTTACCTATGTATATCATTACCATATAAAGGATGATGGAGCCGTAAAGTGGAATGATGAAGAAGGATATACTCCATATCTTTTCTTTTACAGAGATCAGAAGGATTTCAAGCAAAAAGTCGAGTGTGACAACTGCAATAAGGAGTATGATTTTAAAATAGAAAAGGATTATGATCAACAAATGGTGATTCTAAAAAAAGCCATCCATTCTAATAGCTTTATAGACTCTAAACCCTATGTTTAAATAATCGAATATCAAAACCCCCTCTTATACACTGGAGGGAGTTTTTAATATGTTCTTATTTACTTAATTCATAAAACATAAAGTTAGAGTTTCCCTCAGACCATTGTCTGTACCTTTCATCCATCTTATAAAATTCCAATACATTAATTTGTTCATCAAATTTCCAAGTAGCTACATTTAAAAATTTATATTCTCCTCTAAGTAATATTTCTTCTATAAGCATACCATTTTCATTAAAGTATTCTTCATAAATTTCTAATAAGGTCTTATCTTCTAATAATAAATGCTGATATCCATCAATAGCCATTGCTTTTAAAATCCAGCTAAGTTCATTAGTTTTTTCAATTATTTTTTTAGTATAAAATCTTTTATTAACATAAATAAATGTTTCAATATCTTTCGTAGATATAAAGTCCTCTACTAATTTTTCAAATAGTCGTTGATTAACTGAAATCCACCCTATTTTTTTAAATTTATCATTTAAAATCTCGTTAAGTTTATCTTCAGAAATATTGTTTATTTCCTCTATCAAATAATCTTCATCCGTATATTCATATTCTAAGGCATTATATACAATATCAGAAAAAATATCCTTATTAACCCAAACCCAATCCTGACTTTTAATATTTACTTGAAATAATTCTTCTACTGTACTATTTTTTATTATTTGCTCTATATTTAAATTTTCTATAATTATCACCTTCTTTTCATTATGCTTTTTATTATATACAATTTTTATACATTGGACAATAAAAAGTCGTCTAATGTTATGGTATCCACTCCTGTCCACTTAAAATTTATTGTAAATTTTCAAGTACTCAAAACATTATCAGATTCCTATTTCTTTAGAAACACTCAAAATTAGAAATGTATATTTTCTTAAACAATAAAATAGAGGCCTCTATCAACAAAGGCCCCTATTTCTAGTTTAAATTAATTTTTTTAGATAAAGCAATATTTTCCATATCATCCAGTAAGCTTTCAAATACTTTTAATGCAGATTTTATCGGCTCAGAGCTAGTCATATCTACTCCCGCCTTCTTTAATACATTAATTGAATAATCAGAGCTTCCACTTTTTAAAAAGTCTATATATCTATTAGCAGCAATTTCTCCTTCTTCTAATATTTGTTTTGAAAAAGCAATAGCTGCAGAATATCCAGTTGCATACTGATAAACATAAAAGCTATTGTAAAAATGAGGGATTCTAGCCCATTCAATGTCAATATGACTATCAACAACAATATCGGGACCATAGTACTTTACATTCAAGTCATGATAGATTTTATTCAAGTCATCTACTGTTAGAGCTTCTCCTATTTGAATCTTATCATGTGTAATTTTTTCAAATTCTGCAAACATAGTTTGTCGATAAACTGTTGTTCTAAACTGTTCTAAATAGTAATTTAATAAATACATCTTTTCATTTAAATCTTTAGTGTTTTTTAACATATAATCCATAACAAGTGCTTCGTTTACAGTAGATGCTACCTCTGCTACAAATATTTTATAATCACTATAAATAAATGGTTGATTTTGAGCAGTATAATAGCTGTGAATTGAGTGCCCCATTTCATGTGCTAATGTAAACATACTGTCTACATTGTCTTTGTAGCTCATCAAAATAAATGGATAGCTATCATAGGTTCCCCAAGAGTATGCTCCACTAGTTTTTCCTGCATTTTCATAAACATCTACCCATCTATTTTTAAATCCAGACTTTAAAATATTAATATATTCTTTACCAAGAGGTTCTAAGCCTTTCATAATCAATTCTTTAGCTTTTTCATAGCTAACTGACATTTCAATATCCTTTATCATAGGAGTATATAAATCATACATATGTAGTTCATCTACACCTAACATCTTCTTTCTTAAATTTACATATCTATGCATTAAATGTAGATTTTCATGGATTGTATCTATTAGTTTGTCATATACATCTATAGGTATATTATTATCAAATAAGGCTGCATCTATTGAACTTTTATGTTTTTTCACCTTCGCAAAGAAGTAATCCTTCTTTAAGTTTGAAGAAAATGTGGTTGCTAATGTATTTTTAAAGCTATTATATGTATTATACAGAGCAGAAAAAACGTCCTTTCTTACCCTTCCGTCAGAACTCTCTAGTAACTGTATGAAATTTCCATGTGTTACTTCTACTTCTTCACCATTTTCATCTAATATTGTAGGGAATTTCATATCAGCATTGTTTAACATAGTAAATATATCTTGAGAAGCATGAGCTATTTCTCCTGCCTGCGCAATAATTTGCTCTTCTTCTATTGAAAGTACATGTTCTTTATTCCTTAGTATTTCACTTAAATAATGTTGATATTTCTTTAATTCATCTTTTTCACTATAATATTGATTTATTTCTTCTTCAGAAATTTGTAGAATTTCCGGTACAAAGAAAGCAACGGCACTTTCCGTTTTAATATATAAACCTTGTGCCTTATCAGTTAATCCTTGGTATTTAGTATTTGTATTATCTTCATCCCTTTTCATCTTTGCATATGTATAAACCTTCAATGCTTTTTCATATAGCATTTCATAAAGATTTAATGCATTTAAAAGTCCTTTGCTATTATTAAGTTTTCCTTGGTACTGACTGAACTCTTCAATAAGTTCTTTTACTCTGTTATAATCATTTTCCCAATGACTTTCATCTTGATACATATTTTCAATAGACCACTTAAACTCTTCACTGATTTCTACTCTTTCTAACACTTTTGTACCTTTGTTATTTTTTTCTTCTCCCATTATACATTCCCCTTTCATTTTGTTTATATCTTCTTATTGAATATACTGTTTCAACATAAAATATATTTATCCTTTTTATTTATTTCCTATAACTTAAAACAATATAGGGTTCGTATATTGCTATACAATTACTCACATCCTAGTGTAAGGATTCCTTAAAATATTACTAATATTCTACGTAGTTTAGATAACCTTATAATTTATTACAAAAAATGGAAGGTTAAAAAACCCTCCATTTTATAAATAAAATATTTATTATTATTTTTTTCTAGCTATTCTATCTACTACCATAGCGATAGCACCATCACCAGTTACGTTGGCAGCTGTTCCAAAGCTATCTTGTGCCATATACAGTGCCATCATTAACCCTAATTGAGCTTCTGTAAAACCAAGCATTGATGAAAGTAGACCAAGAGCCGCCATAACAGCCCCACCAGGTACTCCAGGAGCCGCTATCATAGTTACTCCTAGCATCAAAATAAATGGAAGCATTTGCCCAAAATCTAAAGTTGTTCCTTGTAAAAGCATTACAGCAAGAGAACAAGTGGTAAGTGTAATTGTACTACCTGCTAAATGAATAGTAGCACATAAAGGTACTGCAAAGTCCGCTATCTCATCACTTACTTTATTTTTCTTAGTTGACTCAACAGTTACAGGAATTGTAGCAGCTGAAGATTGAGTTCCTATAGCAGTAAAGTAAGCAGGAAGCATATTTTTAAGAGCTGCAAATGGACTTACTCCAGCAACTGATCCGGCTACTAAAAACTGTATAATAAGATATGAAATATGAACAGCTATTACTAATAAGAATACCTTACCAAATACTGCCATAGTTTGCATTACTTCGCCTGTAAAGGCCATTTCAGCAAATATACCTGCTATATATATTGGTAACAATGGTATGATAATATTATCGATTACTTTTTCAATAATATTTTGGAATTCTTTCACAAAATCAAACATAGTTTTACCTTTGATTGAAGCAATTCCAAGACCAAGTAAAAATGCAGTAACTAAAGCTGTCATTACCCCCATTATAGGCGCTATTTCGAGTTCAAATATAGCTTTAACCTCTATGCCTGTGCCTCCTATATTAGCACCGCTAGGAATAAGCATAGGTAGTACATTACTTGCCACAAAATATGCTGCTGTACCTGCTATGATAGTCGATATATAGGCTAATCCTGCAGTGATTCCTAAAAGTTTTCCTGCTTGATCACCTAGTTCTGCAATACCAGGTGCAACAAAGGCGATAATTAATAGTGGAATTATATAACCTAAAAACTGTCCAAAGATGCCACTAAATGTCACAAGTAGTCTAGTTAAAATTTCAATTTTAGTGGTACCAATAATTATACCTAATATAATTCCGATCAGTAATTTTGGTAACAATCCTAGCTTCTTCATTCCTTCTCCTCCATTTCAATTGTTTTAGAATAATTAATAAATAATAACTTACTTAATAAGGAAGTTTTTCCATCCCTATTAAGCATTATTATATATTATATATTATCTTTATTCAATCTAAGATTAATATTATTCTGTAAATTGTCTATTTTTTATGCTTTTATATTATTTGCAAAAATTTTTAAATTAGTACTTCCTATATATCTATTAGTAAAATTTTTTTAATAAGCTTGAGTAAATAAAAGCAAGGGTTATCAGAAAATTACTTTTTTCCAAAACCCTTGCTATTACTTTGTTTAACTGGTGAGGATAATTGGACTTGAACCAACGACCTCTACGATGTCAACGTAGCGCTCTGCCAGCTGAGCTATATCCTCCAATATATTTTTTTGTACTATAATTGCTTTTAAATTCTATGTAAGTGTAATCTTAATGTTTATAATTAATTGAAATTATATCACCTAGATTTAAAATTTGCAACAATATTTGCAAATCAGGCTATTTTTCATGGTATTGTAATACATTTATAGTTTTGAACGTATATCTGTAGGGTAGACAATAGTATAGTTAAAATAAACTTGCAAATTTAAGGAGGTAAGTCATAATGAGGGAGTTTTATAAAAAAACATTCCAAAAACAAGCAGTTATGCGAAAAGTTATAATGAGTCTAATTCCAATCATAGTAGGCTCAATTTACTTTTTTGGATGGCGTACACTAGTTTTAATGGCTACTATTACTTTATTTGGAGTAGCAACAGAATATTTCTTTGAAAAGCGTCTTAACAAAAAAGTCACAGAAGCAGTATTTGTAACATGCATTTTGTTTACATTAACATTACCAGTCTCTACACCGCTATGGGTAGGAATTATAGGTATAGTCTTTGGTATTACTTTTGCAAAGGAAGTCTTTGGAGGTTTTGGGTTTAACGTATTCAATCCTGCCTTAGCTGCACGTACCTTTATTTATGTAACATTTCCAGAGCCTTTAACTATTAGTTGGAATGTGGCATCCAGTGGATTTCCAGGCGGCTTTGGAAAGTATATTACTCCTGCAGTAGATGCTATTTCCCAAGGGTCTCCATTAATACATTTTGGAGAAACCAATACTATGTTACCTTTTAAGCAACTATTTTTAGGTAATGCTACAGGATCCTTAGGTGAAACAAGTGGACTACTTATTTTAATAGGGGCATTTATTCTTTTAAGACATAAATCAGCTGATTGGAGATTAATGTTAGCGCCAGTTATAGGTTTTCTAACCTTCAGCTCAATACTATATTTAAGTAATGTATCGGGTGCACAGCATCCATTATTCTCGCTATTTTCTGGTGGATTTTTATTCTTATCTGTATTTATGACTACGGACCCTGTTACAGCACCTAAAACAAAAGAAGGCAAATGGATTTATGGAGTATTAACAGGAATTATAACTACTATTATCAGAGTATTTGGACTCTTTGTAGAAGGCGCAATGTTTGCTGTTCTAATAATGAATATATTTGTTCCAATTATTGATGAAGCCGTAAAATATATAAAAACTCCTCGGAAAAAGGAGGTATCTGCATGAAAAAATTTAGTTTTCGTCCAGTTATTTTTATGATCATTGTTACTGTAATATATACAGGCGTACTTGCTACTATTAATGAAGTAACCAAAGATAGAGTTTTATCTAATAAGGAAGTAAAAAAACAAAGTGCACTACTTTATGTTTTAGATATACCTACCAAAGGTAAAAATCCTTCAGAAATAAACAAACTTTTTAATTCTCACTTTAAAGTTGTGGAAAGCGAGAACGACATTTACTACGAGGGCTACAAAGATAACTCTTTAGTGGCTAACATTTATCCTGTACAAGGAAATGCCTTATGGGGAAGCTTGGAAGGACTTATAGGCTTAACTCCAGACTTAAATAAAATTGTAGGTATCGAGTTTTTATCCCACAACGAAACTCCAGGCCTAGGTGGCAGGATAGATGAAGATTGGTTTAAAGAGCAATTTAGAGAAGTTCTTATATCCAAAGAAGTGTCAAGAGATTATATAAATTATAAGCCAAATATGGGAGGTACGGTTGACTCTATTTCAGGAGCTACAGTTACCTCAAATTCGGTGCTAAATATTATTAATGAAAATATAGAAAAAGTAATTCTCGGTAAGAGAGGTGATAAATAAAATGTTTAAACAAATAAAGAAAATTTTTGCTGCTGGTATCATTCACGATAACCCCATATTTCGCCAGATTTTAGGTATTTGTTCTGCTCTTGCAGTTACTAACCTTATGATGAACTCTCTAGTAATGGGGCTAGGTGTAATATTTGTTACATCTTTTTCAAGCCTAACTGTATCTTTTCTTAGAAAATCTACACCTAAACATATTCGAATGATGGTGCAAACCTTAATTATATCTGCCTATGTAATTATAGTAGATATTGTTTTAAAGGCATATTTTCCTTCCATGAGTGAAGCTCTTGGTCCTTATGTCGGATTAATTATAACTAACTGTATTATTATGGGTCGCTGTGAGTCCTTTGCACAAAACAACACACCATTTTTATCTTTTATAGATGGAATAGCCTCTGGTATGGGATATACCTTGGTTTTACTTATTATTGCATTTTTTAGAGAAATTTTAGGCTTTGGAAGTGTATTTGGAATAACTATTATGGGCAATTGGTGGCCTAAATGGATATTTATGATTATGCCTCCAGGTGGATTCTTCATGCTTGCCCTATTAATATGGATAGCAAATACATATTTGGTTTCACAGCAAGATAAGCAAGTATCAAAACAAGATAAACAAGTATCTCTAGCAGGAGGTGGCAACTAATGGAAGGTATTAATCCTTTAGTAATATTCTTTGCTTCTATTTTTACTAGTAACATGATATTAGCAAACTTTTTAGGTATGTGTTCCTTTATTGCTGTATCTAAGGAAACTAAAACTTCTTTAGGCCTTGGTCAAGCAGTAACCTTCGTTTTAACTGGTACTACTATTCTAAACTATTTCATATACCACTACTTACTAGTTCCATTTGGGCTTGAATATCTTCGTTTTATAGTTTTTATTATTACAATTGCAGCATTCGTTCAATTAGTTGAAATGATAGTTGAACGTTATCTACCAACTTTATATTATTCATTAGGAATTTTTCTACCATTGATTACTGTAAATTGCGCGATTTTAGGAGTAGCTATTTTTATGGTAATTCGTGACTATAATCTTTTACAGTCAATTGCCTTTGGTGTAGGTTCGGGGATTGGATGGATGTTAGCTATAGTAGCTATGTCTGGCATCAGACAAAAAATAAAAAGAGCTCCAATACCTAAAGGATTAGAAGGAGCTGGAATTACTTTAATAATAACGGGAATGATGGCTTTAGCCTTTATTGGTTTTTCAGGAATTGTAAATATTCAGTAGGGGGTTAGCTTATGTATAATATATTAATAACTGTAGCAGTAATTACTGGAATTACAGCAGTGCTTGCCCTTATACTAACTTGGGCCAATGTCCGTATTGCTGACTATGGAGAGTGTAAAATAGTAATAAATAATGATAAAGAACTTGTAGTCGAAGGTGGGAATACATTGTTATCTTCCTTAATCGCTAATGAAGTTTTCATTCCATCTGCCTGTGGTGGCAAGGGAACATGTGGGTATTGCAAGTGCAAGGTAGATAGTGGTGCTGGTCCTGTACTTGCAACAGAACTTACATATCTTTCAGATAATGATATAAAAAATAATGTTCGTCTATCCTGCCAGGTAAAGGTTAAGGAGGATATGAATATACAGATTCCAGAAGACTTATTTAATGTAAAACAATTTAAAGGTGCTATAGAAATTGCCAAGGATATTACACCTACTATTAAGTTTTTGAGGATTAAAATTACCGATGGACAAGAAATCGATTTTAAAGCTGGTCAGTATGTTCAGCTACTAGCACCGCCCTATGGAGATAGTACAGAAGAAGTTTTCAGAGCTTATTCAATCGCTTCTTCTAATTTTGAAAAAAACTTTATCGATTTAATAATAGGTTATGTGGATGGCGGTATTCTAACAACCTACGTACATAAACATCTTTCTGAAGGTGATAAAGTAACTTTTAACGGCCCCTATGGTGATTTTTATTTACAGGAATCTGAAGGAGATGCAGTTTTAGTTGCAGTAGGTACAGGTATGGCTCCTATTAGAAGTATACTTTATGAAATGCTACATAAGAAAATTGATCGTAATACTATCTTCTTCTTCGGAGCTAGAACTAAAGATGACCTGTTTATGTTAGATGAGATGAAAATATTTGAAAATGAACTTCCTAGATTTAAGTTTATCCCATGTCTATCTCGTCCACGAGAAGAGGATAATTGGCAAGGACATGTTGGTAGGGTAAATGATGCTATATTTAAATATTTAGAAGGAAAAGATGATACAGAAGCTTATTTATGTGGAAGTGCTCCTATGATAGACTCCACAGTTAATGCTCTTATAGATAAAGGAATACTTGAAAATAATATTTTCTATGATAAATTTGATTAACAAAGGGAAGGACTGTAATCCTTCCCTTCAAATTTTTTGGTATGAATTTAGTCTATAACTTCAATACATCCTTCATTGTATATAGACCCTGCTCTTTATCTATAATAAACTTTGCTGCTTCTAATGCTCCCTGTGCAAAAACTGATCTATTGTGAGCTTCGTGAACTATTTTTAAAGTTTCTAATTCATTTATAAAGTTTGCTTCATGATAACCAACAATATTACCTCCGCGAATTGCATGTATGCCTATTTCTCCCTTTTCCCTTAGACATTCTCCAGCTCTTCCATGTTGATGCTTTCTCACTTCTCCTAGCCCTCTTTCTATAGATTGAACAATAGATGTAGCACTTCCAGAGGGGGAATCTTTTTTACGATTATGATGAGCTTCTATTACTTCAATATCCACTTTTTCATTTAATATTGATGCTGTTTGCTCCACCAATGCAAATAATATATTCATTCCTAGAGACATATTAGTTGACTGTAATATTGGAACTTCACTAGAAGCAACTCTTATTTGCTCTAACTGATCCTTACTAAATCCTGTTGTTCCAATTATTAAAGGTATTCTTTTTTCTACGCAAAGCTTCAATACATCATCTAATGCCGAAGGGTGTGAAAAATCCACCACTACATCATAATTATCACTTAGTAAGTCTTTAGATATTTTTTCATCTATACCATTAATTTCTTTCCAAAATGAATCCTTGTTAGCTAGTTCTTCTATTAATCTACCCATATGTCCGCTTATACCATAAATTAATAAATTCATATAGATAAGCCTCCTTAAATAATACTCAATTTTTTCATCTCATCTACTAGCTTAATTCTATTAGATTCCTCCATAGATGTTAACGGAAGTCTTAGCTCATTTTTAATATATCCCATAGCATTTAAAGCTGCCTTTACTGGAATTGGATTTACTTCATAGAATAAAAGATCTATAAATTTTTTGTATAAAAGTTGTATTCTTAAAGCTTCTTCTACATTTCCATCCATAAATGCCTGGCACATATGTTGCATTTCTTTAGGGATAACATTAGATGACACAGAAATAACTCCATGACCTCCGCAGGCATAAATAGGCACCACTTGATCATCATTACCAGAATAAATTTTAAAATTTTTAGGAACCAATCTTTTAATTTCTAATATTTGAGAAATATTCCCGCTAGCCTCTTTTACTGCTACTACATTTTTAACCTTGCTCATTGCTAATACAGTTTCCGGCGCAATATTTACACCTGTTCTTGAAGGAACATTATATAAAATTACAGGTAGAGATGTAACATTAGCTACTGTGGTAAAGTGTTCAATTAGACCCTTTTGAGTACATTTATTATAATATGGAGTAACAAGCAGTATACCATCTGCCCCTAAGTTTTCGGCTTGTTTAGTATTTTCTATAGCTACTTGGGTTGAATTTGAACCGGTACCCACTATAACTGGAATTTTACCTCCTACCCTTTCAATGGCCGTACTAATAAGCTTTTCCCTTTCTTCAAAGGTCTGCGTAGATGCCTCTCCAGTTGTACCTAATACAATTAAAGCTTGAGTATTATTTTCTATTTGAAAATCAATTAATTTTTCAAAAGCTTCAAAATCAATTTTACCTTCATTAAAAGGTGTTACAATTGCAACTCCCGCACCATTAAACATATAAATATTGCCCCCTTATTTAAAATTTTCAATAGTTTCTATAATTTGAATTGCATTAGTAGCAGCTCCTTTTCTAAGGTTATCTGCAACTACCCATAGAGATAATCCTTTTGAATTAAACAAATCCTTACGAATTCGACCCACATATGTGCAGTCGCTGTTTTCGGCCTCAAGTGGAGTAGGGTATTTGTTTTCATCAGGATTATCATTTAAAACTACACCTTCAGTTTCTTCTAATATTTCTCGTACTTCATTTATATCTGGATCTTTATTAAGCTCTAGGTATATAGATTCGCTATGGCCGTAAAATACTGGAATCCTTACAGCCGTCGGATTAACTTCTATTGTATCATCTCTTAAAATTTTATGAGTTTCATAAATCATTTTAAGCTCCTCTTTTGTAAATCCATTTTCATTAAATACATCTATATGTGGAATGCAATTGGCAGCGATTTTTCTTGGGTATACTTTATTTGGATAGCTCTCATCTATTAGTTGTTTTTCAAGTTCTTCAATTGCCTTATATCCACTGCCCGATACAGCCTGATAAGTAGATACTACAACTCGTCTAATACCATACTTCTTATGAAGTGGAGCAAGCACCATTACCATTTGGGTTGTAGAGCAATTTGGATTGGCTATAATTCCCCTATATCCCCTTAAAACATCACCATTAACTTCTGGCACGACTAAAGGTATTCCCTCTGTCATCCTCCAATGAGATGAGTTATCTATTACAATATTCCCAGCAGCGGCTGCAATGGGTGCAAATTTTGCAGATATAGCTCCTCCAGCAGCAAATAGTAAATAATCAAAGGTTTCCTTCATAGCCTCTTCTGTCAACAACTCAACTGTTACTTTCCTGTTATTAAATATTATTTTTTGTCCAAAAGATTTTTCCGAAGCAAAGATTCTTAGTTTATCTATTGTTAAACTTCTTTCTTCAAGTACTTCAATCATCTTTTTTCCTACCGCACCTGTACCACCTACAATACCAACAGTTAAACTCATTACTTTGCCAACCCCCTGTTTTTTATAGCTTGTAAATCGTCTAAAAAACATTACTAAATTACTCTTATTTTATTCAATATTTAGATAATAGTGCCTTAGATTTATATTTAATTTTAAATTAATAGATTACTATAATTATACAAAAAAAATTAGGAAAATGCTTAAGCATTTTCCTAATAATAAAAGTCATGTAAACCTATGGTTTTTATATATTGTCTATTTTGTGTAATCCAAAAGTTAGTTGATTTCCTTGGATTTAAAAAATATAATGCATTTCCAACAGGTCTTGCACCATTTAACACAGCAGTAGCGGCCTTAATACTTTCTGCATTAGGTGTGTTATAGATTGTCCCATCTATAACCGGTGAAAATTGAGTATAACCATCTTGCTTATCAAAAACAACACCCTTTATAGTATTTGGAAATTTTCCACTACTAACCCTATTCACAATTACGTTCCCTACAGCAACCTTACCTTCATAGGATTCTCCTTGGGCCTCAGCATGAATAATTCTACTTAACCAATACAGGTCTTCATTTCTTTCACTACCTCTACTTGCTACTTGACTTGAAGAATTATTTACAGAACCTTTTATTTTTAGTGTTTGATTTTCATAAATCATATCAGAAGATAAATTGTTTAGCTCTTTTAAATGATTTGCAGATACATTAGCTCTTTGAGCAATTAGAAATAAGGTATCACCCTTTTTAACCGTATATTTTTCTCCAGTAATAGGAGATGAAGATGTACTCTTGTCCTTCATATCAGTAGAAGTATTTATGTCGTTTTCTTTTTTATTACTAGCTTTATGATTATTATCTTTATTATTATCTTCTATTACTATCGGTATTTCGTTATCTGTTACTTCAGCTATATTTTTTTCTTCAGCTTCAACTTCAACCTCATCTTCATCTTTTTCCATAACTTCAGCTATAGAAGACATTTCTGCTTTTCTTGAATTCTTAGTTAAATCTTCTTTTGAAAAATTAAGATTAATTATAGAAAATAAAACTATAATACTTAACAATATACCACTGCCAATTAACGGTATTTTGTATTTTTCTAGTATGCTTTTCATCTATACCACCCTTTCAGCTCTACTGTTAAAAATTTTATCATAAAAAATTGTCTAAGGACGATGTAACTTTTGGTAATTATTAAATGTATATAAAAAAAGCGCTAGGGGCACACCCCTAGCACTAGTCTAAATTTCAATGTTTATACAAGTATACTTTAACAATATATTATCCTAGACTTCGCAATTAGACCAATTATTAACATAATTCTTATTAATTATCTAATAATAGGTTTATTTGCTAATTTAAGCTTAACCATAGCATCTAACTCATCCTGAGTAATATCCCTAAATGTTCTAAATGTGTATCCTTGATTTTTAAGTTCCAATATAATCTCCGGTAATACTTCTGCCATCTTCGTGTTACGAGCTGTATCATGAAATAAAGCAACAATAAGATTTTTATTCTTTGCTCCATCAAGGACATTGCTTATAATCTTATCTTTTTTATCGTAATCAGAACTGGCATCTCCAGAAGAGACATTCCAATCAATATAGTAATATCCCTTTTCCTTCACATCTACAGTCAGTTTAGGCATATATTGTTCCCCACCATATTTAAACGAACTATGGTTAGAAGAACCTCCAGGAAAGCGAAAAATATATGGAACTTCAATATCCAATACATCTTCGATAGCTTTTTTAGCTAATTCTAAATCATTATAATAGGTTTCAAATGTAGTATAGATAGCATAGTCATGGCTATATGTGTGAGGTAGAACCATATGTCCTTCATCATAAGCCTGTTTTACCCACATAGGATTTTTTTCTACTGATTTTCCAATTGTAAAAAATGTTCCCTTAACTTCATTTCCATCTAATATTTTCAGTATTTCTGGTGTTAAAGTTGATGGTCCATCGTCAAATGTAAGAAATACTTTCTTAGAAGGATCTGGTTTTACATCTTCTAAATTATTTTCTGGTTTTATATCATCCTGTATTTCTTTATTTCCCTCTAATGCATCATTATCTCTAACAATATCATTACTGACTTCTTCTACGTCTTCTACTTCTTCATTTTTATTGTCCTCAGATATTTCATCTAAATCTTTTCTACTCATGTCCTGCACTTGTTCATCTACACCGTTATTACTAAGAAATGACTGAGCAATACCTACCATAGAGGGCACAGCAACCATAAATACCAGTAGAACCATTCCAACCAGTAAAATTTTTCGAATATTCTTCAATTGTATCACTCCAGTCATTGTACTATATTATATGTATTTAATTACATTATACATGAAAATCCGACAAAAATATTAAAGAAATAGTAAATAACTATAAAGAAAATATAAAGATTTTATAATCTAGAAAAGTATATATCCCTAGATTATAAAATAAGTGCTAGAGACTACCCCTAGCACCTACATTATTTTGATTTATGTTATTTATAAAATATATTATCCTATATATACTTTATCTCTATTAATATCTTTTAATTCATGACATCCTGCCATAATCATTGTTTCTTTTAATTCATTACCTAATTTTTCTGTATAAACTTTTACTCCTTCCACTCCACCACCATAGGCAGCCACCGCATAAGGTCTTCCAATAAGTACTGCATCTGCACCTAATGCTATAGCCTTGAAAATATCTAGACCAGTTCTAAAGCCTCCATCAATAAGAATTTTCATCTTTCCTTGTACAGCCTCAGCAATCGCTGGTAAGACTTCAATTGTAGCTGGAGTATGATCTAAAACTCTACCCCCATGGTTAGAAACAACAATACCATAAGCCCCCGCTTCTAAGGCTTTTTTAGCCCCTTCTACTGTCATGACTCCTTTTAAAATTACAGGTAGCTTTGTTGATGCAATTATTTCTTTTAGTTCTTCAACTGACTTTGTGCCTACTGGCTTTCCAAGCAGAGCCAAGGTAACTAAACCTGCTGCATCAATATCCATTGCCACTGCTGGTGCACCTTTTTCTTCAGCTTTTTTAATCTTTGCAATTACTTCTTCCTTTTTCCAAGGTTTAATAGTAGGAATACCATATCCACTATGCTCTCCAACTACTTGAAGTGGCAAATCGTAAAATTCATCCTTTACACCATCACCAGTAAAGCCAAGCACTCCTGCCTCCTTACATCCACCTATAATAGCCTGAGTATATTCAAAATCGTTTAGAGCTGGACTATAGTTAAGTCCAACAGCTCCTATTGGTGCTGCAAATACTGGATACTTAAACTTCATTCCAAATAATTCAACTGATGTATCTATTTCTTTTTGTACTACAATTGTATCTAAGTTAATCTTAACATCGTTTATTTTTTCTCTATTTCTAATAAAACCTGATCCAGACCCCTTACCGCCTACTCCAGGCACCTGACCTTTACATACTACACCATTACACTCTTTACACACCTTACATTTTTCATGCACAAGCTCCCTAGCTCTGTCTAAAACTTCTGAATAATTCATATGCAATCCCCCATTTCTTTGTTATTAAAAGGATTTAATTATCCTAGTATATTATTTACACCATTAGTACATATTGTACTATTTTTTATACGAAGTTACAATTTTTTTGTCTAAAGATACATTTTTTCTATACAAAGCTACAACTTTTCCGTACAAAGTTTTAATTGTATTAACTGGTATAAGTTTTTTCTTAAAATATCTATTTTTTTGATATAAAAGGATTGTCTTTAATATAAAATCTCCACGGAAAATCTATAGCTTCCTCTGCATAATCTATATTCACTCTTGTAGTTGTTACAACTTCGAATATACTATTTTCATTACTATCTTCAATCCATAAAATATCACCACAAAGATCCATGCTGTTATTAAGCTTTGTAATGTCCATTGCCATACAAAGCTTACCAGGTCCACTTGTTAAATTTATTATTTGTTTTTTAGTTAACTCCTCTATAGACTTACCATATCTATTATGAGCCATTATATTTATGCCTTCTATAGGCTCCACTGCCCTAATTAAAACTGCTGCCGCTTCTCCTTCCATTTGAGTAACCACATTCATACAATTGTACATACCATAAATTAAATAAACATAGGCATATCCAGGAGGTCCAAACATAACCTTAGTTCTCTCGGTTATTTTGTTATTATAGCTATGAGCAGCCTTATCAATAGCTCCGATATAAGCCTCTACTTCAACAATTTTTCCCACCAATCTTTCGCCATTAATATAATGTACAAGATTTTTTCCCAATAAATCTTTAGCAACATCAAGTGTTGCTCTATTGTAAAATTGTCTTTTTAATTTCATAATATTTTTCCTTTCAAAATTATACTTGCTTATATGTTCTATTTTTTCTATCCTCATTCCTTCTATATTCTTAAAAACTCTATTTCTATTGTAGGTACATATATTATGTTCTGCTGTCAAATAATATATTTAACAAGTTAAAGGCAAAATGATTAAGACTCATTACTTTAAAGGTCTTTGTCATAACTTTAATTAGACAACTATAATTTATCAAACTAAAAATTACTAGGAGGCATATAAAATTGAAAATAAAAAAAGTACCATTTCTACTTTTAATATTGCTACTATTTTCCCTAACTACTACAGGTTGTAACACCGCTCAACGTCCTAATATATCAGATCCCAATAAGCGTCCCGAACCTATGCAAAATAACACAAATACAACACAGCCTAAAGTAGATAATGATGCTACGGTTAACGATAAAAGGACAAAAGATAACATAATGCCCGATCAGCCTCAACCTGTTACTCCAACTTCTGAAGTAGGATTTACACTAAACCAACTGAACGAATTTGAATTAAATGTGGAGTTAGCAAATAATGATAAATTAGATATGAAGTATAAAAAGGGTCCTTATAATCAAGAAACTAAAGTAAAAACAATATTCGATGGAAAAACAGAAAAAGCAAATCACGAAGAGGCCTCTAGACAAATTGAGAAGCTACTAAGTCAAATACCTGGAGCGTCAATATCTAATCCAAATAAAATAATAGACGGAACATTATCTGCTCTAAAAATTAAACGTGAAGATGTTGTAGAGTTCGATATGGAATTTGTATTTGAAACCGGCGAAAGAGTACACATAGAGTTTAATGAAGAATAATTCTGACTTAAATAAAGTGTTTATATACAATTGGAGGTGTTGTAATGGGTAATAAAATTGTAGAAGGGTTATCAGCAATGACTTCTTCTACCCAACAAGTTATGGATGATATATTAGTCATGGAATTTACAGTTGTAAATGCATTTATAATAGGAGATCCTAAAGCAAAAGATACTGGATGGATTTTAGTAGATACTGGTCTTGAAAACTCCGCGGATTTAATTATAGAATCAGCAGAAAAGCGTTTTGGTAAAAACAATCCGCCTAAGGTGATTATTCTTACCCATGGACATTTTGATCATGTTGGATCAGTTATTAAACTATCTAATCTTTGGGATGTACCAGTTTATATTCACGAGCTAGAAATTCCTTATATTACAGGCCAAAAAGATTATCCATTAGCAGATCCTTCCGTAGATGGAGGGATGATAGCTCAAATGTCAACAACCTTTCCTCATACGAGTATAGACCTAGAACATCGTGCTGTATCTTTACCGTCTGATGGAAGCATTCCTTTTATGCAAGATTGGAAATGGATACACACACCTGGCCATTCACCTGGTCATATATGCTTATTTAGAGAAAAAGATGGTGTTATTATAGCTGGTGATGCCTTCACAACAGTGAAGCAAGAATCTCTTTTTTCTGTAATGACTCAAAGTAAACATATAAGTGGTCCACCTGCTTATCTTACTACTGATTGGCAATCAGCTGAAAAATCTATAAATCGTATTAAAAATTTAAATCCATCTATAGTTCTTCCTAGTCATGGAAAACCTATAGAAGGTAAAGACTTAGACCATCATTTAGAAGTATTAGCAAATCACTTTAAAGAAATTGCAGTACCTAATCAAGGGCGTTTTGTAGAGTAGTATTATATAAAAGTAGAAAATCTCTATAGTGTTTATATTTTAGAGATCTTCTACTTTTTAATAATTCTATTATGATATTATATTTCCCTTGTAATATTTTTTAGCCAAATATCTTCTTCTTTATTTAAGTATGGTGATAAGGTTTCATATACTCTATTATGGTATTCATTAATCCACTCAATTTCTTTTTCTGTAAGTAAATTAGTATCAATTCCTTCTAAATCAATTGGACACACGGATATAACCTCGAACTTCATATACTGTCCAAATTCAGTTAGTTCATCTTCAACTACTAAAAGTGTATTTTCTGTTCTTATACCATGCTTATCTTCCCTATATATACCAGGTTCATTAGTTATTATCATTCCCTTTTCTAATCGAGCATTATTTTGTATTTGGTGGAAACGTTGTGGTCCCTCATGTACATTTAGGAAGAATCCTACTCCATGTCCGGTTCCACACTTATAGTCAATTCCTCTTTCCCATAGAGGCTGTCTAGCTAAAATATCTAAATTAGATCCTGTTGCTCCATATAAAAATTTAGCTTTGCAAAGCGCTATATGAGCCTTTAATACTAAAGTAAAGTCTTCTTTTTCTTCTTTACTTATTGGACCTAAAACCATAGTTCTAGTTATATCAGTAGTTCCATCAAAATATTGCCCACCTGAGTCAACTAAAAATAGTCCTTCAGCTTTAAGTTCATATTCTTCATTTTCATAAGCATTATAATGCATCATAGCTGCATGATCCTTATATGCTGCTATAGTATTAAAGCTTGGTTCTACAAAATACTTCTGCTCTTTTCTAAAGCTTTCAAGTTTTTCAGTTGCAGATATTTCTGTAATCTCTATTTTACCAATATTACTATGTAACCAATATAGAAACTTAACCATAGCAACTCCATCTCTAACTTGACACCGTTTCAAACTTTCAATTTCTATATCATTTTTTAAAGCCTTTAGATTTGTAGTAATATCTGTTTCTTCTACCTTTACACAGTTAGAAGGAATTGCATCATATACTTTTATGCTAGTTCTATTAGGGTCTAACAATATTCGTTTATTATTATCTAGCTTTCTTAGTTCTAGCAATATATTTTCGTAATCCTTAACTTCTACTTTATTATCTTCTAAAATTTTCTGTACTTCTTGAGGTGCTTTTTTTGTATCTATAAACAGATAAGCATATTCCATAGATATAAGAGCATAGGAAGCAACAACAGGATTATTTCTAACATCACTTCCTCTAATATTAAATAACCAAGCTATGTCATCAAGACTACTAATTAGATAGTAATCTACGCTCTTCTTTTTCATTTCTCTTCTTACTTCTGTTAGCTTTTCTAAAGTAGTCTTACCAGCAAATTCTACATCGTGATTAAAAGCTGGTTTTGTAGAAACTGTAGGTCTATCTTCCCAAATACGGTCTAATAGATTTATATCTTTATTAATTTCCATTCCTTTTTGTTTAAAGTTTTTTTCCATTTCCTTTGCTATATTAGTACTAAAAACCCATCCATCAAATCCTACACAACTACCTTCTTTTAAAGTATCTGATATCCATTCTACATAACTTGGTACATTAGGCTCAGCCGCTCTAAAAAGTCTTATGCCTGATCCAGATAACTGTTTTTCAGCTTGTATATAATATCTACCATCAGTCCACAACCCTGCGTCATCCTTAGTTATAACTACAGTACCATTAGAACCAGTGAAGCCTGAAATCCAACTTCTAACCTTCCAATGCTCTGCCATATATTCACTTTGATGAGGATCTGAATTTGACACAATATAGGCATCAATTCCGTTCTCAGCCATTAACTCTCTTAATTTTTGTATTCTTGTTTTTACGTCCATTTTCTCAACTCCCTTTATTAATATGTAGAATTATATTATTTAACTCAGATTCAGGCTATGAAATTTCCAACTATTTGTTTAGGAGATAGTTTTACCCAATGTTGCAACATACAGGACAAACTGATTCTCACCATCTAACCCAATTAAACCATTAATTTCATCATCATCAAAGGCGGCAATAGCACATACTCCACTATCAATAGCTTCTGCTGATAAATAAAGGTTTTGGCATATATGCCCTGCATCTAAATGTAAATACCTGTAACCCCTTTCACCATATCTCCACTTCATTCTGTAAACATCCGCAGTCCAAATAAAAGTTACAGCACTGTTTTTAATAAAGTCCTGTCGTAAACAGCTATTACTTATCTTTTCATCTATTTCAGGGTCTAAATTTACTTCCATTAATTTATGTGAAAGAGCTATATATCGGTATAATCCCGGGTTTATTCCATCTACTTTGTTTATTAGTAGATAAGTTTCAATTGCATGTCTTGCCCCTGCTGATGGTACAGTTCTTATTGTTGCAGGTCTTGATACCACTTGTTTTACACCTTGAGTAGACCATAGTAAATAAGAAAGTTCTTCTATATTTAAAGCAGTTTTAGAATATTTCCTTAAACTTTTTCTTGATTCTATGACTTTTCTTAAGTCTATACTTTTGATATTTATATTTTCTACAGGAGGCAAATCAATTAATACTGAATTAGCCTCATACCCTAGTTCTAAAGGTGGCTGTGGCAACCCCTTGTCTTGGTCAGACTCTTCTAGGTATTTATATTTTGTTTTTTCCATAAATTCTTTTCCAATTCCCTTACTCATATTATTCTCCCCTTTAAAATATATTAGCTTATATTACTATTCTATATTTTACTAATGTCTCCTTTATATATTACTTATTTTTGTATAATAAATTTAAATAGAGCCCAAACAACCGGGCTCTATTAGTAACTTGATTTTGTAATTGTAATCTTTTTTCTATTTTATCTTTATTTACTTCTTATTTTAGTAAGCAGCAGCAATGTGGCTAGTATCTCCATATAGAAGAATATTAGGTTGATCATTTTCAATCTGTATTAGACTTACACTTGTATTTTGAATATATGGCGGATCCCATAGATTTGCTAAAGGGCGTTTTTCAAAATAAGTCATAATTGTTTTTAAAGTAATTGCATGGGTTACTAATAAAACATTTCCTGTTTTTTTCTCTTCTACTATTTTATTTATTGTTTTCAACGCACGATTTTGTACCTGTGCGAATGTCTCTAGATCTTTACGATTATATAAATGTGGAGCCTTCAAAAAGTTATAATACTCATTTAGATCCAATTGCTCAATCTCCAAAGTAGTTTTTCCTTCCCAATCTCCTAAAGAAATCTCTCTTAAGTTATTGTCAGCGATAACCTCTAGTTTTCTTTCTCCAGCTATAATTTCAGCAGTTTTAAAGGCTCGTTTACTAGGACTAGAGTATATTGCATCAAATTTAATATCAATTAGATGATCATGTAAGGCATTTGCATCTTCTATACCTTTTTCTGTTAGGTTAGAGTCCTGCCATCCCTGCAACCTTCTTTCAAGATTCCATTCTGTCTCCCCATGACGTACTAAGTATATATTCAACATTTTGTTCCTCCTATATCCTAATTAGTTAAATATATTATATCATGTAGAAATGATCTATAATACACCTATCTCACTACTACAATTGTTTTATTTCTTTTATGACCACGGCTCTGTTGCATTAAAACCGCATCTATGCCTTTTTAACAAATTCAGATTTTAATTTCATAGCTCCAAAACCGTCAATTTTGCAATCAATATCATGATCTCCATCAACCAAACGTATATTTTTTACTTTTGTACCTATTTTTACGACTAATGAACTTCCTTTTACTTTAAGGTCTTTGATTACTGTTACAGAATCACCATCATTTAAGACATTTCCATTTGCATCTTTGATAATCTTTTTATCTTCACTATTTCCGATTTCTGATTCTAAAGTCCACTCATGTGCACATTCTGGACAAACCAAAAGACTTCCATCTTCGTAAGTGTATTCTGAATTACATTTTGGGCAATTTGGCAAATCAGACATAATTTCATTTCCTCCATTCCTTATTGTTAATTATAATATATAAAAATTATTTTCAATTTCCTTTTTACAGCTTCGTAAGAATAGTAATCAGGAAATTGAAATTTACAAAAAACCTATAGGGAGTGCCTTGTCGGCTTATATACTATCATAGTTTTATCATATTGACAAACCTTTCTCCTAGCTCTCCTTGAAGTTCTTTTTTTAAGTATATAGTCAATATCTCTTAAAATTTATAATATTTGTTCTAGCCTTATAATAAATATTTAAATAGCCTATTGACAAATGTCATTGTATCGAATTATAATTATAGTGACAATTGTCATTGTAATATATTATTTACAAAATGAAAGGTGATCACCTATGAAAAAAAACAAAAAACTTGAAAGGCTTCCAGATGCAGAACTCGATATAATGCTTGTTTTATGGGATGCAGATAAACCTTTGGCAAAATCAAAAATAACAGAGCTTTTGAAAGATAAAAGGAACTGGAGTGTATCGACTGTACAAGTTCTTCTGACACGACTTACAAATAAGAGCTTTGTAGAACTTGTAAAGGAAAAACGCTTTAACTTCTACAAAGCCATAGTATCCGAAGATGAATACAAAAGATATGAGACCAAAACATTTATCGAGCGCATGCATGAGAATTCTTTCAAAAATCTAATTGCAACTTTAGTAGAAAATAAAACAATAACAAAAGATGACATTGATGAGATAGCTGATATAATCAGAAAGGCTGATAAAGATGATTAGTAACATGTTTTTTAGCATAATGGAAATAACTGTTTCTATGTCATTTATTATATTAATACTTTTATTACTTTCAAAAGTATTTGATAAAAAGTATACTTCAAAATTTAAATATTTAATGTGGCTGATTATATCTTTAAGGCTTATAATACCTTTTAATATCGCTACTTCATCACCAATAGTAAGTGTACTATTGCCACAAACTAATCTACAAAAACCTATTTTAAATACAGCGTCTGTTACTCCAAATGTTTTTGCAGAAAAAAGCATAGAAAATATTACAAATACTTATACTCTTACAGATTCTGTAATAATATCTGCATGGCTTCTAGGAGCCGTAATATTTTTAGTATTTAACATAGTATCCTATTTTATCTATAAGAAAAATTTAGATCGTTGGCGCAGTCCCGTAATATCAGATGAAATAAAAGCTATATTGAGTGATATATGTAGTGAACTTAATATTGACAGTAAAATAAAAATATTTAAATGCCACAACATAAAAAGTCCAATGCTTATAGGATTTATAAAACCTATGATTGTATTGCCTATAAAAGATTTTGATGCAATGGAATTAAGATTTATTCTCCAGCACGAGCTTATACATTATAAAAGACATGATATTTGGTATAAGCTACTACTTACGATCGCAAATGCGCTTCACTGGTTTAATCCTATTATTTACATAATGGTGAAACGGGCAAATTATGATCTTGAGGCTTCATGTGATGAAAAGGTACTGCAAAGGAGTGATTTAAAAAGTAGAAAAATTTATGCAGAAACTATTATGAAGATAATTATTCAGAACTCAAATATTTATACAGTGTTTTCCACAAATTTTTATGGAGGTGCTCATAATATGAAAAGAAGATTTCAAAATATAGTAAATACAAAAAAGAGAAAAACTGGGTTAATCGTTTTAAGTTTAGTAATGGTAATAACAACTTTTTCAGGTGTAGTTTTTGCATTTAATAATCATAATGAAAAAACAAATGATATTAATTATGATGATTATGTAATGGAATTTGTTACTCAAAGTATATATCCTGATAAATTTCACAATTACTTTTATCAGTATGTAGGTAAAAATGACATCAGCTTTAATGAAAAAGAAAACAGTTTTTATTTTGGCGATAAAGAAATTTGGATACTATATGATGAAGACGGTAGAAAACTTTTACAAAATAGTAATGCTCTAGGTGTTGGTATATTCTTAAATGTAGAAAGGAATTCTAACGGTGAGATAGAAAAAATTTACGAGATTACTAAAGATGAGTTTACAGAATTAACAGGCTGGAGATAATAATATCTTTGTAGTTCTATAATGGAGTAAAGGTAACCCGTTGAGGTTACCTTTATTGTGCTAAAAACAACACTCCAATATAGCAATAAAAAAGACCGAGTGTCCTCGATCTCAGATAGCAAACTAATCTTCCCACATATCCTTAAATTTATCTTCTATATATTGCTTTCTCTTTTTAGTAGCTTGATCATCTCTATAGTATATTCCATCTATTATAGTTAAGACATCTCCTTCTTTTACTTCCTCATCTACTAGACACCTTTCTACATCTACCATTTCTCCATCTATTTCAATAACTGCATAATCCCCTTCAAATCTATCTAATATAATCATAAGTTTTCCCCATCTCCTTTTTACTGTGGTGTAAACGATACTTGAGTTTTTGTTTCTAAATTATCCTTTACGACTGTAACATCTACCTTTACCTCAAAGTCAATACTTGCTCTACCAATTTCATATGATATTTCTGCTACCCCATTTTTATCAGTTACTCCCTCATATGGAGTTGTTTTAGATTTATAATGGTTCAGTATTTTTACTTTAGCACCCTCAACTGGCTTACCATCTGAAGTTACTTTAGCAGTTAAAACTACACTCGAATTTTGCTTTGGCTTAGGGTCGCTGATTGATGCTGCTACATCTAACATCTCAATCTTATCATTTGCTACTTTATTACTACTTCCATTTTTATTACTCCCTTGATCATTTACATGTTTCTTTCCAACAGTATCAATCTCAATTTTTTCTCCATCTAATGTAGCAATTACAGTACCAACTTCAGCTGTATTGTATATTTTAATATTTTTTTTGTTAAGACGATTTACTACTTCACGGTGCGGATGTCCATAGGAATTATCCTTCCCAGAGGATATCACTGCATAATCGGGTGTTGTTTTATCTAAAAACCCATCTGTTGTAGAAGAATTTGATCCATGATGTGGCACAAATAATAAATCTATATCCAAATCTTGTTTACTACCTATCATCTCATTTTCAGATGTTTTTTCTATATCACCAGTTAACAATACAGAGGTATCCTCCCATGTAAGCTTAACTGTTGCACTATAATCGTTTAAGTTTTCATATTGCTCAGATATTGGTGCTACTAAAACAGCATTTGTTTCTCCAAAGGGTATTTCAACTCCAGCTTTAGCAGTTTTAAATTTAAGTCCTGCCTTGCTAACTGCCTCTACAAAGTTCTCAAAGGTTCTTGTAGTATGAGTAGCTTTAGGGTAATATACTGAACCTACTTTTAATTCTTTAAACACCGTAGGCGCTCCATTAATATGATCTGCATGGGGATGAGTGAATACAGCTACATCAATATGTTCATATCCGATCTCTTTAATGTAATCAACAATAATTCTTCCTGAATTCTCGTCATCTCCACCTGCATCATAAAGCATTGTTTTACCATCTGCTCCAACAATAAAAGCTGAACTTCCCTGCCCAACGTCAATAAAGTGAACTTTTAAACCTACTGATTCTTCACCATCAACAACTTTAGGGGATACCTCTTCCTCTTTTGCTATTGGACTTTTACCAGCTTCTGCACAACCAAATAGTAATATGATAATCATAGAGATTATTAATATCAAACTAACTTTCTTCTTTACAAACATATT
The DNA here is from genome assembly GCF_018919215.1 of Alkaliphilus flagellatus. Classification (NCBI taxonomy): domain Bacteria; kingdom Bacillati; phylum Bacillota; class Clostridia; order Peptostreptococcales; family Natronincolaceae; genus Alkaliphilus; species Alkaliphilus flagellatus. The sequence goes on along the minus strand of NZ_JAHLQK010000001.1, from coordinate 853,169 downwards.
AGCCCTCCTTAGATGTTTTATATTACCTAATTATATTATACCTTTTTTCTAACAAGTACAAATTTTCACTAAAGAAACTTGGTAAATCAAATAAAAAGACACCACCCCTAGATCCTTGTAGAAGTGGTATTTTAAAATATTTTTATTTAATCAATTCATTCATTTGTAATGCAATACCATTTAAATTTTCAGCATTAGCTGATAGTTCTTGACTCATAGCAGCACTTTGTTTAAATGATTGACTCAAGTGATTGAATTCATTGATAGCACTTTCTGTTATACCATATATTCTTTCATTAAACCCTACAATATTTCTTGTTTCTTCAAGTTGTTTATTTATAATGGTATTAATATCCACTATTGACTTTGTAAAGCTTTTAAGGTCATCTATCATACTCTTTACATTCTCTACTGTGTGATCAATAGCATTATCGCTATTGATGATTTGTTCATTATTATTAGTCATTAAATCCTCTATATCTACAATATTGGTCTTAAGCTCATCTGTAATCCCTACAACATCATCTAATGATTGTTTTGTATTTTCAGCTAGTTTTCTAATTTCATTAGCAACAACTGCAAATCCTTTACCTAATTCTCCAGCCCTTGCTGCTTCAATAGATGCATTTAATGCCAATAGATTTGTTTGCTCCGCAATATTACCAATAATTAATAGAATTTCATCTACTTTTTTAGCTTTATCCTTTAGTTTTTTAGCCACATCAAATGTAAATGCGATACTTTCTTTCGTGTTATCCATCATTTTTAGTGCTTCATTTAAAGATTTTTCATTTTCACTGGATAAGGCCATCAGTGCCAAGGATGAATTTTCAGTGTTTTTTAGCTCACTTGAAATTATCTCGGTTCCTTCTAATAAATTTTGAAGGCTGTTATTATTTTCTTTAGATTTATCCAATATCTCATTATTTGAGTTTAACACCTGTTGACTAGTATACGCTATCTCTTGCATAGAACTACTTTCTTCTTCAGCAATAGATGATACCATATCACTTGCATCTAATAAAGTATTAGCAAAATGTGCAGTTTTCTCAAGAATATGTAGTGTTTTTTTATTATTATTTCTAAGGTCTTCTTCATTTTTTTCAATTTCATTTAGTAGTCTTGAAGCGAAAAAAGTAAAGATGAAAATTCCAAATGAAGTAAGAGTAATCACAATTATTCTTATAATCATCTCTTGCAGAAAAACTTCTTGTCCCGGTAAAGCAATTGGATACAATTTAAATATTATAACCTGGCATAGCATGCCGGTAACAATAAAGGCAATATTTAGTTTAAGATCTAAAAATAAAGCACCTAATATAATAAAATAAAATACACTCATCCAAAGCTCCTTAGATGGAACCATAAATACTAAGTAAAGATAATTCACAAAAGTTAATATAAATATCAATACCTTTAACTGCTTAAAGATTTTCTCGTTAAAATTTTCATTAACGACTGTTCTTTTATGCAGAATAAAAAAAAGAATAGTTTCTATGGTAATTAATATACCAAATATACCAAGAGATCCCCATTGAATTGAATCATATAGTCCAAGATATTTCATCAAAGAAAAAGCTAGCATAGCCATGAATCCACTAATCGAATAAATAATTAATACAACCTTCAGTGTTTTTTTCTGATAATCAACAATTGTATTTGTATTATTTAACATAATATCTCCTTTCTGAGTGTCACTTTGCTCTATTACCATTTATAGAGCAAAGCTTCCATAGTATATCCTGCTGCAACAGAGCAAAATATAATAATCTCATCTTTTTTAAAGGCTTCTTTTTTCAGTCTATCATTTAATGCTATAATAGGACTGGCGCTGCCGTTATAACCATATTTATCCGCAACAAAAGTAGCTTGTCTCATTTTTGCCCCTAATTTTTCTAAGGTAACTTTTATATCCTCCTTTGAAAATTGTGACATAAAATAATGGGAAACATCTCTTGGTTGGTAATTATATTCTTCTAGTAATTTGATTATTAGTTCTGACCATTTATCAGCAAGGAAGCTAAAATCAAAAGGTATCCATTCCATTTTCCTATGATAGGAAGTTAAACTATCCTTCGAAATATTTAATAAACCACAAGTCGGAAATCTTATGGTGTTATTATAGTCATCATCAGTATACATTCTAGAGCCTAGCATACCTCTTATTTCTTCCTCTTCTCTCACTTCTAATATAACTGCAGCAGCACCATCTCCTACGATGGAGTAGGTAACCATGTCATCTTCTCGTGCAAAAGGACTAACTAATACAGATCCAACAACTAAAACTCTCTTATATTTTTCATCTGTTTTTAAATATCGACTTGCTACATCCATTGCATTAACCATGCCTACACAATTATTATTCATATCAAACACACTAGATGCATTTTTAGCTTTTAACTTATTTCTGATAATCAATGCACATGTGGGCATTAAATATTCAGGGGTATCTGTTGCTGATATGATCATATCAATATCCTCAGGATTAAGCCCTGCATCTGTTAAAGCTTTTTCTGCAGCCTTAACCCCCATATCGATACTATTTTCATTTCCTAATGTCTGCTTTCTGGTTTTTCTACCTAACTTATTAAGCAAGTTTTCTACATGATCTTCATTACCATATTCTTTAAAATGATTAATAATAAATTCGTTACTTACCTCTTTTGTTGGATGATATGTCCCTACTCCAACGATATGTACATTTTTGCGCATATCCTTGCCCCCTATTGAATTATTTTGATAATTAAACCTATAAATATAAAAAAAATAGACATACCTAAGCTAGGCCATCTATTTGTAATAGCTTTTAACTTAGCAACCTGGCAATCATAGAAAAAATTTTCTTTAGATCCATGGCTTTGCGTCCTTACCTTTCAGTAAGTTTGCCATTTATAAGTATTTTGTATATGTATCTTATTTTTAATATAATATCATACTTTACATTATATTACTATATTACCATATTACTATATTGTAAAAAATTATCGTAAATTAGCTAAAAATAGTAAAATAAAAAAATACCACCTTACACATTTTCATTTAATACGACTAAAAAAGATGATACAAATTTAGTAATAAGTTCATACACCATAGTGTATAACATATTTATTTAATGATATTGCCGTTCTTAGCAATACCATTAAATTAATCAATTCTTCTGATAATTTGGATCTTATATCTTTTGAAACAATGTTATAAAAAGTTTCTAATGATTCTGGAGGTATAATAGTAACGCCATATCTTGCAAGTGCAAAATTTGGTCTACTATAGCAATGAAAGTAAGTTTTCATAAAGGTTAATTCTTCCCACCAATCGTTCAAAATATCATCATCAATGGCAACACAGTTATATTTTCGGGGTTCATAATCAGATGAATAGTCTTTATTCTTTTCAAACTTATCTATAATACCGAATTGAGCAACACAAGGCATATTATTATCAACCTTCCTGATATAAAATAGTCTTTTTTTCATCAAACTCTACAAATACATAATCACTTATACTTATCATTGTTGAAAAGTTTACATCTATTGTACTTTTTAGAGCTGTTACGTCTTTAAATGATACTACGAAACAAGTAGCAGCTTTTACTTCTTCACAATATATAAATAATGTGATATATCCATGTATAAAGATTATACTCATTTTATTGTTCCTTTTTCAAATAAACAATATAAGCTAAATTAAAGCTAATAACCTTTTTTAATTCTTCAAGGCTTATCTCAACCTGATACCCAATTTTGCCAGCACTAAATATGATTGTTTCAAAATTACGTGCCGACTCATCAATCGTAGTATAGAAACTTTTTTTCATACCAATAGGGGAGCATCCTCCATGTATGTATCCTGTAATAGAGAATAAATCTTTTGATTTTAACATTTCGATTGATTTTTCGTTAACACTATCAGCTGCTTTTTTTAAATCCAGTTCATCAGCAACTGGAACCAGGAACACATAATATTTATTTGTTTTCCCTACTGTTACAAGTGTTTTAAACATTTGATTTGGATTCTGATTTAAAACATTTGCAACATCAATCCCACTAATAGCTTTTGTATTGGCATAACTATGACTTTTATATTCTACTTTCGCTTTATCAAATATTCTCATTACATTTGTTTTATATATCATATAACATCACCTCACTTCGTATTTTTCATCTGTTACTCCTTTAAAAGATATTATGCATTATTCTTCTCGTACAACAAACTTATAATGATATATAGCATTATTATAATTATAAAAGTGGTATATTTAATTATTTCTTTATTTTTACCAAGTAAATTTAAGATGGTTGTTACTACATTATAGGCTATAAATCCCATTATGAATGGTATAAATGATTTAATCCGCTCAATTTTAAACATAATCCACCTCCCAAATTTACTAATTATTCATTATGAACAAAGTATAAGCTAATTAAAACCTAAGTCATATTTTTAATCCTATGCCATATATTCTATAAAATCCTTACTTTGGATTTTACATCTTTTACGACTTTATAAACAATTAAACTCTTACATACTTCCTATACCTGAGTATTCCTAATATCTTTCCACTGTCTAGCTAACATACCATAAACAACATGATCTACATAATGGTCATAAAGCCATTCTGTCTCCCTTAAAGTTCCTTCATTAGTAAATCCTAATCTTTCAGGAATAGCTCTACTCTTGTAGTTATTTTCAGCACATCTAATTTCCACTCTATTAAGATTCAATTCTACTAATAAATACTCTACCAATGCCTTAGTTGCTTTTGTCATTATTCCTTTACCTTGATACCCTTCTCCAAGCCAATAACCTATGCTTGTTGACCTATTCGCAAAATTCATTCCATGGCAACCAATTATACCTGCTAGGTTTTGCTTATACCATATCCCTGCCTGGAATCCATTATTTGATGCAAATTATTTTTTACCCATTTCTATAAATATTCTCGTATCTTCTACTGTCTTGCTATTGTCAACCCATGGAAAAATATCTAAGAATGGTATTAAAAACTGATTTAGATAAAAAAGTTTTAATATTTAAAGTTCTTACATCATCATTGGCAATAGCTATTTTATTATATGGTGCCTCGGCATATCTACTTAATAAAATATATTATAAACCCTTTACAGCTGTCTGTTATATCTTTGGGATTGTTAGTTGTGAAGGTATGGTAAGATATAGTAGTATTAAAGATATAGGATCATTAATTAAGGAAATATATATAATTAAATATGGTAAAAATAAGGATAAAGGGTGATGCTAAATAAAAAAAGCAAATCCTTTATCCTTTTATACTTTGCTATTTATAAATCCATATTATTATTTTTTTAGGTCTCCAGCAAACTCATTCATAACTGCTAGTACTTCTTCTACCTTATCTGGTTTTAATAGGGCCATTGCTTTAGGAATAAGCATCACAATATCTTCCTGAGTAAAATTGCCCTCTGTTAGTTTTTTAAAGTTTTCTAAAAACAATGCCTTTGCTTCCTCAACTTTATCTTCTTGTACTCTTTCTAAAATATACCCTAAAAATAGTTCTTGTCCTTGATCCATAAATATCCTCCTTAAAATTTATCTGATGTATATTCTATCAAAAAAATATTTTATAATAAATAAAATTATGCAAATATATTTATTTATATATTTTTATAAATTGATAGTCATTCCTATCTCTCCCATAAATATAGTTTGAATAAAACTATCCTTATTACGTTCATAACTTTTCTTTGCAACTCTTATCCAGTTAAACTTATCTAATTCTTTATAGGGTAGATGTACTACTAATATTTTTTGTGTATCAGTATAATTCTTAATGATTTCCCTAGCCCTAGGAATACTTACATAAGGGAAATTTACAATTAACGCATCTATTTTATGTTGTTTAAGATTAAGTGATTCAAAATTTTCTTTAACTGGAGCAGCATCGCCTAGATGTAGTATTTTTACACCATATTCTATAAGAAAAGCTAGATTATTTACATCTACACAATCTTTTCCTTCATGAATCATTGATATTGCTTGAATTTCTACCCCATTTATCTTAATTCTCTCACTACAGTGAAATAAAGGGTCCAACTCAACTAAATTAATAGACCTAGTATTAGACATGCAGTATCTTATGCCAGAAACAACTTTGCTTGTCGATATGACAGTTGTATTAGGACTTTTTTCTAAAAAACTACATATTAAGTTAGCATCAAAATGATCACTATGTTGATGAGTTATTAGCATAATATCTATATTATCAAAAGGAGAAATGCCATTTATTATTTTTTCTCTAATTTCTACAGGTGTGCTCTTATAGATGCGTATTTTAGAAATACACAAACCATCTATTAATATCTTCTTATTATTAATATTGATTAAAACACCTGCATTAGATACATAAGTTATACTTTTTGAATTATCCACAATCAGTGCTCCTCAACTTCATAATTATAAATCCATATTATTTAATATATCTCTTAACTTCTTTAATTCCTCTTTACTAAGTGTAAGACCTTTTCCCATTTTTATATGTTCTGGGTCCCATTCTCTAATATCGAATTTAGCTTCTCGTCCGTTCCAGCTAATAAGATTTAGCTCCTTTGTCCAGCCTTTATTGCTTTCAGATAAAACACCTATATTTTCTTTAATCTCGTATTTTATTTCTGCCATTATTATCAACTCCCATATAGATTATTATCACTTGGTTTCTTAAATGATGTTATCTTTTTTATTTAAATTTATAAAGAATAACACTATTATATCAGTTATATATTAAAATATCATTTCATACATAGTTAAATATATTTTTTATAAATATCTATTAACTAAAAAAAGTGGCACACAATTGGCACACTTTTATCTTTACATAAAAAAACACCACCCCTAGATCCTTCTAGAAGCGGCATTTTATAAGATTTCTATGGAGCTGATGAGCGGAATCGAACCGCCGACCTCTTCCTTACCAAGGAAGTGCTCTACCCCTGAGCCACATCAGCATAGTTTTAGTTTTTCTAGGTCTAGTGCCCTACTTGTACGATTATACAACAAAACATTAATTATGTAAAGAGTAATTATACTCTTTATTTAATATATAATAGTAAATAAAAGGAGTGATTATACAATCGCTCCTTTTACTTAAATTACTATAATTTTTATTAACTTTATTCTGCTATGTCATTATTTTGATCTATGGTTTGGTCTTTAGATGATAAATTAAATGTCCCTAGGTCCTTCCCCTTTAAAACTTGGGATAAATCTACTCCTGTTAATGCATTAACTGTTTCTGGTAGCGATGCCATAATATCTGTAACATAGCCAGATACCTTTGCAGCACCTTTACCACCACCGTTACCTGAATCAACAATAACAATCTTCTCAGTTTTAGATAATGGCTCTGCAACTGCTTTAGCAATTTCAGGTAGCTTTTCTATAATCATTTGAGTAATAGCTGCATCGTTATATTGCTTAAATGCCTCTGCTTTTTTCATCATGGCTTCGGCTTCTGCCTTACCTTTTTCTCTAATAATTTCAACCTCTGCCATACCTTCTTCTCTTCTAGCTTCTGCTGTAGCCTTACCTCTTAAACGGATAGCTTCTGCTGATGCCTCTGCATCTTGTATTTCTCTATATCTTTCTGCTTCAGCTCTCTTTTGGGCACTATATTTTTCCGCATCAGATTGCTTTTTAATCGTGGCTTCAAGCTCTCTTTCGCGTCTTAGAGCCTCTTGTTCTGCCAGTTCAATTTCTTTTTGCTTTCTAACAATTTGAACCTGCATTTTTTCCTTTTCAACTTCCTGTTGCACTTTACTTGCTTCGATTTCGTAAGCAAGGTCTGCCTTAGCTTTTTCCGTTTCTTGATCTTTTCTATAGGATTGAACCTTTAATTCTTTTTCTTTAGAAGCTTCAGCAATTTGGGTCTCTGCAACTAACCTCGCTTGTTCTCCTTGCCTATTAGCTTCCGCTGTCTTAACCTTAGTTTCTTTACTAGCTTCTGCTTCAGCAATTTCAGCATCTCTTTTTACTTCCGCAATTCTACTCTTACCTAATGCTTCTAGGTATCCATTATCATCTTTAATGTCTCTAATTGTAAAAGCCTTAATCTCTAGTCCCATATCTGCTAAATCAAGAGCTGCAACCTCTTGAACCTGGGAAGCAAATTTTTCTCTATCTCTATATATCTCTTCTACAGACATTTTAGAAATAATTTCACGTAGCTTCCCTTCAAGTACATCCTTTGCTGTATCTTTAATAAAATCAATAGTTGTTTTCTCTGCCCCTGTATTAAACTGCTCTACAGCAGAAAGAATTGACTCCATATCGGATTTAACCTTTAATACAGCAACTCCGTCGGCTTTTATATCTACCCCTTGTTCTGTTAAAGCACCATCGGTTCTTACTTCTATCTTCATGTTTTCCAGGGAAATAATATCAGTTCTTTCTAATAAGGGAACTATAAAGCCCCCGCCTCCTGAAATTACACGTTTTTTAAGACCAGTAATAACTACAGCCTTATCCTGTGGAACTTTTCTCCACATTAGCAATATGCTCAATATAAGCAGAAGAATGACCCCTACAATAGCAATCGGAACAAAAAACATCTCCATAAAATATCCTCCTTTAATGTTTATTGTTTTATAAATTGATAATATCTTTCCTCCTTCCTTTAATAATTTAATTCTAAATACAGCATTAACACCATGTAGATTAATGACTACAGTCTAACAACGTAAAAAATATTTCTTTCAATATTAACAATTTTAACTTCTTCACCTTGGTAAATATCTATACCATCTATAGATTTAGCAGGAGAAGAATAAGTATTGCCATTAGCTACATATGTGATACTTCCAAAGCTATCTCCAATAATATTTATCCTAGTTTTTGCTACATGCCCTATTAATTCTTCCTGAGAAACAGCGCTTGTGTTTTGTGCCTTATATAGTGGAGTTACTACAAATTTATGTAAAACAACTGAAACCATTAAAGCAACTGATAAAGCAATAATAAAAGATGTTAAAGCATTAAATCCTTTATCTATAGTAATAATTCCTATACCACCTAAAGTCGTAATAAAGGACATCATAATAATCGGCTTTAAAGGCGATATCGATAATCCCCAAATATCACCATCCATATCTAAATCACCATCGAAATTTAAAAAATCAAATAGTTGCCCCATTAAAAAAGAAACAATAGTAAATAATACTCCTGTATAAAAACATATCTGAAATAGTCTTAACAATTTTATCACTCCTTGTTTAAAACTATATTGTTACTTCATGCTCTCTATACTGTACTCTTCCACATTAAATCAATAAAATCCTCCTAAAATTAACTTTTTTGTTAAATTTATATACTCTTTATAACATATGCAAAAAGACTGGTTTGTTAACCAGTCTTTTAAATATTACTCTTTAATTTTAAAATCTATTTTACCAACACCAATATTAATATCAAATTCTAGCTTTGTACTAGCTTCATCATAGTTAGATGATATATAATAATCTCCTGACTTAGTTAAGTTTAAGTCATTTACATTAGTCTTGCTTAGTGGGCTATCTAGCTTCAATTTTATTCCTGCATCCTTTGGAATCACTATAGTCAACTTGGATGCACCCGAATCAATTTCAATATTTGACTTATTGTGTTTACTTCCTAAAATAATATCTAAATTTCCCGCTCCTGCATCTACATTAACCGATCTGACTGGTATATCCTCAAGATTAAGTTTTCCGGAAATAGCACCTAAGTCAATATCTAAATCCCATATTACATCCTTGCTCAAATTAAAATCATAGCGGCTACCTTTGTTATTAAAATTAACTACATTATGGTGTTTATTTTCAAAACTAAAAACCGCAATTTCTTTATTATTTCTGTACATATCTCTATAATCTAACTCAGCACCTTGTGAACTAAAACTTAAAAGATTTTTTTCATCTGATCCTATATTAACTTTAGCAGCTCCTATATCCAAACTAAGCTCTCCATATAAAGTTTCTGAAGGCTTTATGAAATTGGCATTATGTCCAGTGCTAATTCCCACAATATTTCTTCCTTCATAAAAAGCGCCATAGAAAATTAGAATTATAAAGAATAGTGTCCATGTTATGAATGAAATAATGGGCTTTTTCTTAAATAAAATATTGATTCCTACTACAATAAGTATTAATGGCCATAGATCAAAAATGCTAAATAATACAGCAAAACTAATATAACCTAGATTTACCAAAAGAAATAGAATGCCTATTGCAATTAAAATAAGACCATTAATTAAGTTTCTACTATTCATACTTTCACCTCTTTCAATAATGGTATGTTGCTTCAAGGGTTCATTTATTTTCTAATATTCTTACCTAATACGAATATTCCAGCTCCAATTAGTAAAAGTGGAAATAAAAACTTAAAGCTTAACCAACTAAAAAATGAAAATCTTTTACTAAATAATATAGCTCCAATTATAATAAGTGCATAGCCTAAGAATTTTTTATTTTTCTCTTCATCAAAATCTTTGTTAAATGTTTTGTTTGCCTGTTTATAGACACCATCAGAATCCTTATTTAAGTTTACGGTTCCTTCAACCTCTTCCCGTTTTGGTATCATTATTGCTGCAATAATATAAAGCAATATTCCTGTACCAAAAGCGAATACGGCAACTAGCCAAAGTAGCCTAACAATAGTGGAATCTATTTCAAAATACTCAGCTATTCCACCACATACACCTTCAATTTTTTTATCAGTTTTAGAAAGATACAAACGTTTTTGCATAACTTTTCCCCCTCTAAGGTTAAAATGTAATTAATAAAAGCTTATTTCATCTCTATATTAATAATACACAAAATATTCTTTTTTGTGTATTTAAATATAATTTAATTTAAAAAAGCGACATAATAGTCCGTCGCTTTTTTATGCAATACCTATATTTTATAGTTATATCCCAGATTAAAGGCTTCCATATTTAGATCAATAGCCTTCTTTGGTACATTATCCTTTATTACTTGTTTCCAAGTATCTATTTTTATATCTAAATACTGGGCTAATATGCCAAGTAGCATTACGTTAGCTACTTGCTTTTTACCTAAATTCTTTGCTTCTTCGAAGGCATTTATTTCAATTACTTTATATTTAGATTTCAAGTTTTCTATATCTTCTTCTGGATATTCACTTTTTTCTTGCTGTACTATTGTAGGATAAAATCTTTTACTATTTTCAATTACTACAGCATTATCCTTCAAGTTAGAACTCCATCTAAGAGCCTCTAAAGGCTCCATTGCTACTAAAATATCCCCTTCTCCTGGAGGAATATTAGGTGAAAAAATCTTATCTCCTATTCTAACATTGCCCCAAACCATACCACCTCTTTGAGATAGTCCAACAACATCATTACTCTTAATATCAAAACCGTCTAACATTGCAGCTTGAGAAGTAATCCTTGTCATGAGGATGAGTCCTTGACCTCCTACACCTGCGAACATAATATTAGTCACCAATGTTTTCACCATCCTTATTTAAAGTTGCCGAAGACTTAATAGCATTTACAGGACAGACTTGAGCACAGACACTACATCCAACACACATATCTTTATCTATAGACGATTTTAGCTTTTCAATTCCCTCGTACTTTATCATCTTTAGTGGTGGGCAATTGGTCTTAATACAAGATCTACAACTAATGCATATTTCAGGATCTACATAAAAATATGGATTTTCCAATTTATATCTTAGAGCACAAGGTCCATTTACAACAATAATCGATAAACCTTCGTAGGCAATTTCTTCATCAATTAACTTCTTTGTGGTCTTATATTCATATTGATTAATTTCCTTTACTCTATCAAATCCCATGGAATCTAGTAGGGTTTTTATGCCTACCTTCATATCATCTCTTCCATTATAAAGTCCAGAACTACCATTGTGTTGTCCACCTGTCATAGCAGTTGTTCTATTATCTAAAACTATTATAGTAATATTTTCATTATCTTCCTTTTGATGAAGTAAATTAATAAAAGAAGGTAATCCTGAGTGAAAGAATGTTCCATCACCAATTACTGCAACTAAAGGCTCCTCTTTCTTAGTCATAGACATTGCTTTCCTCATACCTTTACTCATTCCAATACTTGCACCCATGCTTATTATGGAGTTAGACTGTTCGAACGGAAACAATGCAGCTAAAGAATAACATCCAATATCTCCTACAACTATTTTAGCCTTTGATTTCTTCAAAATATCAAATGTTGGTCTATGAGGACATCCAGTACAAAATAATGGTGGTCTTGATACGGTCTCAACAAACCTTTTAACATATTCTTTTTTATTTGATAATATTCCAGCTTCATATAATCCATTCTCAATATCTTGAATATCAAGTTCTCCAGTAAACTCAAAATATTTCTTACCCTCACACTCAATACCCATTAATTTAAGCTCGTTTTCTATAAAAGGCGTCATCTCTTCAATAACTATTACTTTTTTAAATTTGCTTGTTATTTCTTTCGCCTTCTTTTCTGATATAGGGTAAACCATACCAAGTTTCCAGATGCTAGCATTAGGGTCTACCTCTTTAAGATTATAATAAACCAACCCAGATGTAATAATTAATGTATCTGTGCCTTCTTTTATTTCTAGCTTATTTATCTCCATATCATATGCATACTTTTCTAATTTCTCTAATCTATCCTTTACAAAAAACTGTGCTTCCCTAGAGCCTGGAGGTATCATGCAAAATTTTTCTTTGTTTCTATTAAATTCTCTTGGCTCAATTTCTGTTCTTTCATTTAATGTTACTATACCTCTACCATGACAGAGTCTACTAGTAATTCTAAGCATCATAGGCATTTCAAATTTTTCGCTTAACTCAAGTCCTATTTTAGTAAAATCCTTTGCCTCTTGACTATCGGAAGGATCTAATATACCCATATGTGCAAATTTACCTAAAACCCTATTATCTTGTTCGTTTTGAGAACTGGCAAGTCCTGGATCATCTCCAGTTACTAATAGAAAACCTCCATTAGTTGGTGTTAATGTAAAGGTCATAAGTGGATCTGCAGCTATATTTACACCTACGTGTTTCATAGTTGCCATAGATCTTACACCGTAAAAAGAAGCTCCAATAGCTACTTCTACAGCAACTTTTTCATTTGTAGAAAACTCTGAGTACACCTCATCGTATTCCTTAAGCTTTTCTAGTATTTCTACTGTAGGAGATCCCGGGTAACTTGCTGCTACCATACCCCCTGCTTCGTAAAATCCTGTTGCAATTGCTTCGTTTCCTGTTAATACTCTCTTCTCAGTAGAAGACATTAAACCACTCCTTTATAATCGAATACTTTAGCTGTACAATAAAATCTATGTACATATAACTATCTATTGATACTTCAATTATGTACCCTCTATATAATTAAATTAAACACTATATAGTATCATTCATCTCTAAAAAGTTCCATAAGTTCATCTTTGCTAATCTTAGATATTAACGTTTCACCAGGTTGTATAACCCCATCAATTAACTCTCTTTTCTTATCTTGAAGTTTGGATATCTTTTCTTCTATAGTTCCTTTTGTAATCAGCTTCATAACATGAACAACATTTTTCTGCCCTATTCTATAGGCCCTATCTGTTGCCTGTTCCTCTACAGCTGGATTCCACCATGGGTCAAAATGAATGACCATATCTGCTCCAGTTAAATTTAGACCAGTCCCACCCGCTTTTAAAGATATCAAGAAAATATCTGTGCTACCATTATTAAAGTCATTTACCATATTACCTCTTTCCTCTATGGGAGTTGATCCATCTAAATAATAATATGAAACTTTAAGCTTTTCTAACATATCTTTTATCATAGCAAGCATACTGGTAAATTGAGAAAATAACAAAATACGATGATTTCCCTCTATAGAATTTTCTATAATTTCCTGTAAAAGTTCAAATTTGCCGCTTGTGCCCTTATAATTTTCCAAAAACAATGCTGGATGGCAGCAAATTTGTCTTAGTCTTGTTAAGGCGGCCAAAATTTTAATTTGACTTCTTTCAAATCCGTTTTCTTTTATTTCTTCTTCAATTTCACCTTGTATCTTCTTTAGATATGCTACATATAATTTTTTTTGTTCTGGACTAAGCTCTGCAAATACTATATTTTCTATTTTTTCAGGCAACTCATTTAATACATGCTTTTTTAAACGTCTTAGCACAAAAGGAGATATCTGCCTTCTAAGGCTCTTTAACACATCTTCATTTTCTTCTTTAACGATCATTTTCTCATATTTATTTTGAAATTTGTTGTAGGATAATAGATACCCCGGCATTATGAAATCAACAATAGACCATAGCTCTGTTAAAGAGTTCTCTATAGGTGTCCCAGTTAAAGCAAATCTATGACTAGCCTTAATAGACTTTACGCATCTTGCATTTTGAGAACTTGGGTTTTTAATATGTTGAGCTTCATCTAAAATACACCACTTAAAAGATAAATTTTCATATAAATCAACATCTCTTCTAATTAAAGGGTAGGAGGTAATTATAATATCATATTCATTTGTCTTTTCAATTATTTGTTTTCTTTCTTCCTTATTTCCTACAACTACTGCAGCCTTTAAGGAGGGTGTAAACTTTTCTATCTCTGCTAACCAGTTATATACTAAGGATGTAGGGGCTACAACTAAAGCTGTACCTTCTTTGCTTTCCTTTTTTTCAGAGACTAAATAAGCCAATACTTGAAAGGTTTTTCCAAGTCCCATATCATCTGCAAGTATTCCACCTAATCCATAGTAACTTAAGGTTTTTAACCATTTAAAACCAAGTTTTTGATAATCTCTTAAGGTTCCATTTAATCCTTCAGGAACATTGTATTCTACTTCCTTGTATTTCCTAATATCTTCAACAAAGTTTCTAAAGTTTTTATTCTTCTTAATAAAACTAAGATTTTTGTCTCTTAATAGCTCGTCTATGTATAATCCTCTATATTTAGGAATTTCTATAGTTTTCCCTCTCAAATTTGAATTATCTAAATCTAACTCTAACATCATTTTATCTAAGCTAATTAGATGTTCGTTATCTAGTGGTATAAAGGACCCATCTTTTAAACGATAATATTTTTTCCTTTGCCTTAAAGATTTTAAAAGTCCATTAAGTTCTTTATCGTCTACTTCGTCTATTTCAAAGTTAAACTCTAAAAAACCTTCATCTTTATTTAATCTTATTCCCCCTTTAAAGCTTGGGGGTTTTCTAGCCTCCATCATCTTAAATGAGTTAGAATAGTATACTTCTGATATATCTTGCAAACACTTTAATCTTTCATAAACTAATTTAAAAATATCTTCTTCATCTTCTAAGTAAACTTCTCTGTTTTTAATTTTAAAATTGCTGTTTTCAAGAAAGCTTATTACTTTTCTTTCATTTTCTAAATCCCTTATAAGAACCTTATCTTTTTCAATATTATTTTTTCTCGATACTTTAAATGGATTAATCTTAATTTGATCATATATAAAATTTACATCTGCAGTTACTTTGCGCCCTGCTCTATCAAAATATGTTTCAATTTTTAACTCTGGAGAATAAATAACTTCTTCAAGTTTCTTTTCAATTTCCACTTTACCTATACATTTTATAATTGGATATATTTCGGAAAAAAAGCTTTCCTGCATATCCTTCTCAATTACAATATTACTTCCCTTATGCTTAGTTAAGATACTATAGAATGGTAAAAGATTTTCTTTCTGATATTTAGATATCTTACATATTTCACCATTAGAGAAAAAATAATCCCCATCAGAGGTTATAGGAATAATAAGACCATCGTGTTCCACTTTTAAAACAATATTTTCTTTATCTTTGTCTAATTGGAATCTAAAAGGTATGTCCTTCTCATTAATAACAATATTATCATAAGCTTCTTCTAGAATAATGGCATTGAATCTACCTTTAGAGATAAAATCGCCATCTTTTATAATGTTTAAAAATCTCTTTAAAGTTATCTCCGGTAACTTTATATATTTGCCATTAAAAATAGATTGTGAGCTATCTTTATAAAAATCCTCTTCAAAAGTTTTTTCATGTTCATATATTTCAGCTATAAGATCGATTATTTTTTGATCATCGCTACTAAATGAATGAATATTAGGATCAAAGATAAAATTTTTCCCAAATTCAATCTTATTTTTATTATATATACACTCTATAAATCCTTTAATATTACGAACAACATAGGTTCTACCTTCTCCTACCTTTAAACTAATAAAACTTCCCGCAATACGCTTATTGTAACGACTTATCTTTAGTTCAAATGTTATTTCCATATTTAATGATATAAAATCACTATGCTGTTTATTTCGATAAAAACTTAAAATGTTTTTTATATGTTGTGTTTCGGCAACTTTACTAAATTGTCCCTCTCTATCCTTGTGCATAATTGTTAAAAGAACAGCCACAATATGCTTGCATATTCCCCAATATTTATCGTAGGCAGAACAGGAGCATGTTGTATGTTTAACATTCCCACCTGGTATAAAGCCTATCTTTACATTATATTTTCTAGTGCCTTGTACTATAGCTGAAAAACTAAGGTTTTCTTGATTAAAAATTAAGGATTTTACTCTTCTTTCAGTAAAATAACCTTTACCCTTTTTATAGGTAATTGATTCTGTACTCATATCATATATATTTTCTTCATTTAAATTAAACATATTTCACCCCATCGGTATATTTACCAATTATAATTAACCTGCCTTAATTATAATCAATATGGGCTATAATTAAAACAGATACATCCAATAAAGTATTGTCAGATAAAAGTTGAAAAATTTGATTATATATTTCTATATAATATATAAAATACTAAGAAAATTTAATAGTTTTATTAATACAATATGTTGCATTTTTATACAAAATGTATTAATATCTATACTATTGGAAAAAATTTAAATGCAGTAAAGGAGATGAGAAATTTCATGGACAACAGTAAACATGGAAATTATTCTACAGCAAGTATATTACGTTTTATTATTCCCTCTTTAATAGGTTCCGTTCTATTTATGATTCCTATTTCTTACAATGGGGAAATTACAATTCCTATTGCTTTATTTTCTGGATTTATTCTTAATACTTTATCTGATGCTTTACCAACAATTACTACTGTTTTAATATCTATAACTGTAATTGGTAGTGTTATTACTAAATTATTTCAACCATCCTTTATTAAGAAAAGTTCTTTTTTAAATACTTTGTTTAATGTAACACCATTGTGGTTTGTATCAAGAATTTTAGGTATGGTGTTTGCAATTTCAGCACTGTTTCAGATAGGGCCAGACTGGATGTGGTCTGATGCTACTGCTGGACTACTTTTATATGATCTACTTCCGATATTATTTTCTGTATTTCTTTTTGCAGGACTACTTTTACCATTACTTTTAGATTTCGGCTTATTAGAGTTTTTTGGATCCTTATTAACTAAAATAATGCGTCCAATTTTCAAATTGCCTGGACGTTCATCTATAGACTGTATTACTTCTTGGCTTGGAGATGGAAGTATTGGTGTACTTTTAACCAGTAAACAATATGAGGACGGACATTATACAGAAAGAGAAGCTGCCGTAATCGCAACTACATTTTCAGCAGTATCAATAACATTCAGTCTTATTATTATAGCACAAGTAAATCTAGCTCATCTTTTTGTTCCTTTTTATTTAACAGTGTCCTTTGCTGGAGTTGTAGCTGCAATTATCATTCCCCGTATACCACCGCTTTCACGAAAGTCAGATACCTATTTAGTTGATAATAATCAAGGTAGTTCTGAACAGGTTCCTAAGGGGTACACCTCGTTAACATGGGGATTTAAACAAGCTATAGAACAAGCAGATAAAAATAGTAGTATAAGAGAATTTTTCAAAAGTGGTATTAAAAATGTATTAGATATGTGGCTAGGAGTAACGCCTATAGTTATGGCCTTTGGAACTTTAGCACTTATAATTGCTGAGTTTACACCAGTTTTCCAATGGTTAGGAGTTCCATTTATTCCACTACTAAAACTATTAAGAGTGCCTGAAGCAGATTTAGCTGCCCAAACCTTAGTAGTTGGATTTGCAGATATGTTCCTACCATCTGTTATTGCAAGTAAAATTACAAGTGAACTTACACGTTTTGTTGTAGCATGTGTATCTGTAACTCAGCTAATCTATATGTCTGAGGTAGGGGGATTAATACTAGGTTCTAAAATTCCAGTTTCTATTAAGGACTTAGCTATTATATTTATTCAGCGTACATTAGTTACCCTACCTATAGTTGTATTAATAGCACATATTATATTTTAATTTTAAAAACTCCCTTTTTCTTAAAGGGAGTTTTTTATTTTAGACTACTAATCTTCTTAAATAAATAATAAGTTCATCTCAAACTATTCTATGTTATAAAAATCCAAATATGAATATTGTTCTCCATCTTTCTGCCAGCCTAAAATACAATCCATATTAACATTTTGTGCTGCTTTAAAAATAGATTTATCTATATTTTCAAAGTTATTCTTTAGGTTATTAATTAGCTCTTTTACTTCATGCCTTTTGCTTCCTATTTTTTTAGCCGCCACCATACATGCACAGTTTAGTGGCCAAATACCATTAGTCTCTGTATAGTCAATAATCATCTGCTCTTCAACGTAATAAAGCGGACGAATTAGCTCCATCTTTTCAAAATTCGTAGCCTTTAACTTTGGAAGCATTGTCTTAAAGTTTCCTGTATATAGTAGGTTTAGCATAGTTGTTTCAATAACATCATTAAAGTGATGTCCTAGGGCAAGCTTGTTACAGCCAAGTTCTTGGGCTTTTTTATATAAAGCCCCCCTTCTCATTTTGGCACACATAAAACATGGATAATCTTTTGCCATTTTCTCTGCTATTTTAAAAATCCCTGATTCAAAAACATGGATTGGAATATTTAAATGATTACAATTATCTAAAAGAAGGCCTTTAATACTTTCATGGTATCCTGGGTCCATAGCAATATATTCTACTTCAAAATTATCCTTGCCATGTTTTTTTAGTTCTTGAAAAAGTTTGGCTAGCAGCAGACTATCTTTACCCCCAGATATTGCAATCCCAATCTTATCCCCATCCTCTATTAGATTAAATTCTTTTATAGCTTTAATAAACTTTGACCATATATCTTTTCTATATTTAGTAATAATACTTCTTTCTATTTCCTCAAGTGATTTTCTATCCCCAAGGGGTATTAGAGATTCACAACCCTTTCCTGCAATATCAGACACTTTATCACCTTCTCTTTTTTCTTCAATATTATAGCATTTTTATGATGCTTTGTCTTTGTAGTTATGAACTTTAACTTTATTAAAAGCAAAAAAAATATTAGAAGGAGAAAGTTTCCCTTCTAATATTTTTATCCAACATCTAGTATTCTCAAAATCTTTGATAAATCATCAAAGTTTACTTTATTCTGCGAAATGTATTGCTCCCTTTGGCGTAGTTGCCAATAGGGCTTCATGAACAGCCTCAGCAGTTGTAGGATGCGCATGAATGGTATCAACTACTTGTTCTACAGTTAGTTTGTTCTTAATAGCAACTGCAATTTCATGTATAAGATCGGTTGCATGTGGTCCAATAATAGATCCTCCTATTATTATACCTGTAGCTTCTTCAGTAATTACTTTTACAAATCCTCTTCTTTCCCCTAAGGTAAGAGCTTTACCATTAGCCCCAAATGGGAAGTTTCCTACATTTACCGATATACCCTTTTCCTTTGCAACTTTTTCGGTAATACCAACAGATGCAATTTCAGGATTTGTAAATATTGCACTTGGTACAGTAGAATAATCAGCCTCTACATCCTTGCCTAGTATATTTTCAACAGCAACTATACCTTGATGAGAAGCAACGTGGGCTAATTGAATTATATTTGTTACGTCTCCAATAGCATAAATATTATCTACACTTGTTTGCATTTTGCTATTAACCTTTATTCCTCTTGGTCTTTCATTAAGATCAATTCCTAATTTTTCTAAATCTATATCGCCATAAAATGGTATTCTTCCTACTGACATAAGAACCTTATCTCCAGTTATATAGCCCTTCTTACCCTCTTTGTCAAATACTACAACAATTGACTTACCTTCTTCTGTATCAATAATTTCCTCAACCTTCGAGCTAGTATAAACCTTTATTCCTTTTTCTACAGCTATTTCTCTAATTTCATTTCTAATATCTTCGTCTAAGGCAATTAAAATATCTTCTGCAAACTCTACTACACTTACATCTGAATCTAAGGCGTTACAAATAAATGCAAACTCCATTCCAATTACACCGCCACCAACAATAACTATTTTTTTAGGTAGCTCATTTAAACTTAACATGTCTTTACTTGTTAATATATTTTTTGACTCTACTCCTTTTATTGGTGGAATAAATGCTTTAGATCCTGTAGCAATTATTATATTTTTAGTATTAATTGTAATTTCCTTATTTTTTTCCCTTACAAACACCATATTTTTATCTATTATTTCTCCATTACCTCTAAATACAGTAATATTGTTTTTTGATAGAAGATAATCAATACCTCCAACTAACTCGCTTACTACATTATTCTTTCTTTCCATTATCTTAGAAAAATCAAAGGTTGGAGAGCTTTTGAAAATTCCATACTCTTCAGAGTTTTTTACCAACTCATAGACTTCTGATGAACGTACCAATGCCTTTGTAGGTATACAACCCCAGTTAAGGCAGGTTCCTCCTAAATTTTCTTTTTCTATAAGTACTACTTTAGCACCTTGCTTTGCCGCCTCTATAGCAGCAACGTAGCCCCCTGGGCCTCCACCTAAAATAACAATGTCTGTCTCAATTGTTTCTTTCTGTAGTTTTAAGAAATTAGCCATATAGTTAAATCCTTGTTTTTTATTAGCATCCCCTTTATTAGTATCTGCTTTACTACTAGATTTTTCTCCTTCAACTGTAAATAGCACATCGCCTATTGAAACTTTGTCACCTTGAGCTACTTTTATCTTTACAACTTTACCTTCCACATCTGATGTAACTGTAATATTTCCTTTTTTAGCTTCTATATCAAAAAGTTCTTCTCCTACTTTAATAGTATCTCCTTCTACCTTATATATCCTGCCAATTACACCAGACTTATTGTGACCTGATAATTTTTCTAATTTAACATCAAATATCACTTATAACCCTCCTGTCAACTTTAAAAATATATAAAGAGAAGACAGGTAACTGTCCTCTCTTATCTATCTATTGAAAATCTTTTTCAAACTCATCAATTGAATCTTTTAATAATGTAACACTATAAGCCATGGAAGGTCCTCCACCAAAGGCTACTGCTACCATTGCCGCCTCAATAATTTCTTTTCTTGTAGCTCCCGCTTGTAGTGCATTGTAAGTATGGAAAACAATACAATATTCACAACGGTTATAAATAGCAACTCCTATACTAATTAGCTCCTTTGTTTTTAAATCTAATGCATCTGGTTCATAAGCTGCCCCTAATAAATTCATAAAAGCTTCAACTTGAGCTCCGTTAGTATTCGCTAGTTCTTCTAATCCTCCAGTAAAATCCTGTAACATTTGTCTTACGTCTCTTGCCATTTTATTCTCCTCCTTGTTAAATTACTTGCTATGCTAATTATTAGTATACCAAGTGTTTAAAAATTGTCAATATTTTTTTGATAAAAATTTGTCGTTTTTTATCATTTTTTAATTGTATATATTTTTTCCTATATGCATAAAAAAATACACACATTTTACAAACCATGTGTGCACTTTTTATTATTAATATTCTCATTTATGTTACTAACCATTTTTGATAGAACCATTGTAAAAATTTTCATTTCTTCATCGGATATATTTTTATACAGTAACTTTTCAAATTCTTCACCCTCTGGTAATAATTTAATTCTATACTGTTTTCCTTTATCTGTAAGTCTTAAATTTGTCACTCTCTTATCGTTTTCATTTTTAACTCTCTCTACTAATCCATCTCTTTCCATACGATCAAGTAAACGAGCTACAGATGATTCTTTTATATTCATTTTTTCCGCAAGTTCTTTTTGACTAATAAACTCTTCTTTACCTAAATAATATAGGGCAATCCACTGTACCCTAGTTACACCTAACTTAATTACCCTCTCACTGAAGGCATCACAGATAACTTTACTAGAATTATCTGTCATATAGCCTACTCATGTATCTAAGTTAAACAATATTTACCCTCCTTGCCCCTTTAAAAATTTTTAATGCTACATTCAATAATAATATTCTATAATACTTTACAGAAATGTTTTTGTCTATTATTTTCTTACTGTTACCTTTCTATCTATTATGAAATAAGAAAGTTACTAACAATCATTAAAGTTTCAATTTAGAAAGAGCATCTGCAAGAGCAGTATTAGTAAATTTGTCACTATCTTTTTGTTGCTCCCTCATATATTTGGCTACTTCTTTTTTAGACACTTTACTACCTTCTTTTTTCTTTCGTTCCTTAAATGTAGAAAGCTTTTCCCTATGTCCACAACTACATGCAAATATTTGTCCTTCACCCTCACCACGAAGCTCTAGCTTTTTGTGACAGTTAGGACATCTTGCATTGGTATTTTGTGTAATACCTTTTCTATAGCCACATTCTCTACTTTGACAAACTAGCATTTTACCTCTTTTACCATTAACCTCGAGCATATATTTTCCGCACTCTGGGCATTTATTTCTTGTTAAATTATCATGCTTAAATGTTTCATCACTATTTTTAATCTCATTTACAACTACCTTTGTATAATTTTTCATTTCATTAACGAAACTATCTTTATTAAGTTGCCCTTTTGAAATAGCACCTAGTTTTTGTTCCCACTCCGCAGTTAGTGCAGGAGATTTAAGATCCTCAGGAACTAATTCTAATAGTTGCTTTCCCTTTGAAGTTATTAATATGTCTTTTCCTCTTTTTTCTAATAGAAAGCTACTGAACAGCTTTTCAATAATATCCGCCCTAGTGGCTACAGTCCCTAGCCCTCCAGTCTCTCCTATTGTTTTAATTAAATCCTTATCTGCACCTTGCATATATTTAGCCGGATTTTCCATAGCTGAAAGTAGAGTTCCTTCATTAAAAGGTGCCGGTGGTTTTGTCTGTCCTGTTGTTTGAGTAGCAGAGGATATTTTTAAAATATCTCCCTTGTTCATACTAGGTAGTAGTTGCTCTAAAACACCATCAGCTGTATCCTCATCTTCAAAATTATTTTCATAAACCTCTTTCCAGCCTTGGTTAATAACTACTTTGCCCTTTGCTATAAAAATTTCTTCTCCAATTTTAGATTTAATAGAAGTCTCCTCATATTCAAAAGGAGGATATAGAACAGCTAAAAATCGTTTTATAACAAGATCATATATTTTTCTTTCTCTATCATTTAAAGAGCTTAGCTGAACAAACTGCTCTGTTGGTATAATAGCATGGTGATCCGAAACTTGTCCATCATCTACAAAGGATTTATTTCCTCTTATTGGATTTTGCGAAATTTTATATGCCAATGCTTTATACGGTCCTATTCCACAAGCCTTAAGTCTATCATTTAATGTGCTTACTATATCCGAAGAAATATATCTTGAATCTGTTCTAGGATAGGTTAAAACCTTATGGCTTTCGTAAAGTCTTTGCATAATGGAAA
Source organism: Alkaliphilus flagellatus (assembly GCF_018919215.1). Taxonomy (NCBI): domain Bacteria; kingdom Bacillati; phylum Bacillota; class Clostridia; order Peptostreptococcales; family Natronincolaceae; genus Alkaliphilus; species Alkaliphilus flagellatus. The sequence continues at coordinate 829,537 of NZ_JAHLQK010000001.1, read as the reverse complement.
GGGTCTCCTTTGCAGAATAGCCAAATATTTTATTAGCATCTCTTTGAAGCTCTGTTAAATCATATAGTTCTGGAGAATAACTTCTTTTATACTTTTTATCTATGTCTACTACATTGGCATTTTTATTTTTTATAGAATTAAGTACTTTAGTAATTTTCTCTCTATCAAAGGTTTTAATATCCTTTGTTTTATTGTCCTGCCATGTTAACTTTAAATTACTACTACTAATAGCCTGTATTCCATAGAAAGTTTTAGGAATAAAGTTTTTAATCTCCCCTTCCCTTTGTGCAATTATTGCAAGAGTTGGTGTTTGCACCCTCCCACAGGAAAGTTGTGCATTATATTTGCATGTTAGTGCACGAGTAGCATTAATGCCTACAATCCAGTCTACCTCTGCTCTGGCAACGGCAGATAAATAAAGTTTTTCATAATCCTTACCATTTTTTAGACCTTTAAAACCATCTTTAATAGCTTTATCTGTAACTGAGGAAATCCAAAGACGTTTAATTGGTTTATTTACTTTAGCTTTATCAATAATCCACCTTGCAACTAATTCACCTTCACGGCCGGCATCCGTAGCAATTATAATTTCTCCAACATCCCGCCTATGCATTTGATCTTTTACAATATTAAATTGCTTGCCAGTCTTTTTTATGACTACCAGTTTTAAGTCTGAAGGTAGCATAGGTAAATCTTCTATTCTCCAAGACTTGTATTTATCATTATAACTCTCAGGATCTGCTAATGTTACTAAATGACCTAGAGCCCATGTTACAATATACTCTTCTCCTTCAAAATATCCATTTCCTTTTTTATTGCAATTTAAAACTCTAGCTAAATCTCTTCCTACCGAAGGTTTTTCTGCTAATACTAATTTTTTATTCATATTTACAATCCTTTCAAAATTACAATTATATATTTATACAACAAAATTCATTGTATGGTTATTCTTTACTTAAAATATATCAACACTATATTATTTTAACATAAAACAATATTATATTATATTTATTCTCTTCTATATAGTCATTTATAACGGATAATCCCTATTTTATATTTTAAAATAGTCAAATACAAAAAAAGATGAAGATATTTTCCTCATCTTTTTGTTATATATCAATATTTTTTATACTAGAGCCTCATTAAGAAGTTCTACCATTTTACGTGAAACGTCAGCTGTTACCCCTGCACAACGACTCTTTCTTTCTGGATCTCCATATGCTACCCCTTGTTCCTTCATGAACTTACCTACAGAATCCTCACATAATACAGATTCTGCAATTGTATGTTTTAATCCTAAATTTTCTGGCTGATACTGAGGGAATTCAAAGCCTTTGTACCATTTAAATAGTTCACCTACTATTTTCTTTTGTGTATCTACATCTGTTACCATACCAATACAAGATGCTGCAACACCTAATGATCCACAAAGTGTTGCCATACCATAACCGCCAGCTGCATTAGTAAATCCTTCTGTTGGAATTTGATTAAATGGATATCCTACTTCATCTGCTAACGTGCCGAAGAACCCTTCGGCTACACCAACACCTCAGCCACCTTTTTCTTTATATCCTTTAAAAGCTCTTTCTGCTACCTTTTCTGGATCTAATTTTTTATACTTAAATGGCCATTGTGGTTTTTCTTTAGAACCAGATGAATCTACTGATGCTGATCCAGCATTTGTACAGGCAGTAAGTAATCCACCTATACCTCCTGCCATAGCTACTCCAGCTACTGAAACTCCAACCCCTTTAATGAAATCTTTTCTCGTAATTTGCTTCTTTTCATCCATCGCCATGATTGTCCCTCCTAAATAATCTCTTTACTATTTATTTTTTCTATCAAACTCAATATTCCTATAGAATATTTCACTTGTTAATATATTAACATTAATAACCTGATTTTAGTAATAAATTATACTTATACAATATAAACATTTTTTATTGCCAATTTATTTATAAAAGATTTTTTAGTATGTAATTGTTTATTTATCTACGTTGTAAGTAATTATTTGAAAATCTATATTTGTAATTTTAGTCAATGATTGTATAAAAAACAATGTGATTTATTTGTTAATTAATATGCAGTTTATTTTGGTAATAAATAAAATTAAAAGACTCTAGATTAAATCTAGAGTCTTTTAAAGTAATTTTTTTAATATTATAGAATTTTTCTAAGGTTTTCAGCTTCAAACTGTCTAATAGATTTTATGTTACCTTCTCCAGTACATAAAATATCAACCATTCCATCCTTTGCATTCATTACTCTACCTTTAATTTTTGTTCCAATAACATTAACAGGTGCCTTTTTGTCAATATCTTTAATGTCATTTGATTGGCAGTAACTACATGTTCCATTAAAATAAGAGATTCTTCTGCACTCAACACAGTAATTTAGGTTGTTCATCCCCGTACCTCCATTTCAAAGTAGTGATACAACAAATCTTATTGTTATGACATTCTCTAATTGTTCTCTTAATATATTATAGAAAATTCCAAAAATTCCTCCTATATTTTTTTATTATTAATCGACAAAATATATTATAATATGAAAAATTATAGTTTTTTATAAGTAAAACAATAAAGATGAGGATATTTCTCCTCATCTTTATTATTCGTTTATATTATTAATTAAGCTAATTGTTCATTAAGAAGTTCTACCATTTTACGTGAAACTTCAGCTGCTACCCCTGCACAACGTGCTTTTCTTTCTGGATCCCCATACGCTACACCTTGAGCTTCCATAAACTTACCTACAGAGTCTTCACATAATATTGATTCTGCAACTGTATGTTTTAAATTCAAGTTTTCTGGTTGGTATTGTGGGAAATCATGTTTTTTATACCATTTAAATAGTTCTGATACTATTTTCTTTTGTGTATCCACATCTGTTACTGTACCAAGACATGCTGCAGCTACCCCTAATGATCCGCACAGTGTTGCCGCACCATATCCTCCAGCTGCGCTAGTAAATGCTTCTGTTGGAATTTGATTAAAAGGATATCCTACTTCATCTGCTAATGTACCGAAGAACCCTTCGGCTACTCCGACACCTCAGCCACCTTTTTCTTTATATGCATTGTATGCTCTTTCTTCAACTTTTGCTGGATCTAACTTTACATACTTAAATGGCCACTGTGGCTTTTCTTTGGATCCAGTTGTATCTACAGATGCTGTTCCAGCACTTGTACAGGCAGTAAGTAATCCACCTACACCTCCTGCCATAGCTACTCCAGCTACAGAAACTCCAATTCCTTTAATAAAATCTTTTCTTGTGATTTGTTTCTTTTCAGTATTTCCCATAATTAGTCCTCCTTACAAAATATTTATAATACCAATGTTAAGGCAAAATATAAGTTACAAATAAAACAAACTATGTCACTTTTTTAACATCTCTATATTAAATATTATAGTACAAGTTTCACAATTAATATAATAAGACTTAATTATGCAATATAAATATAGCTTATCATTGTTTTTTATTTAACCTTTTTTTACTAAATTAAAATGTAATCACTACTAATTTTTTTACTTCATGGTATAATAAAGACATAGATATATTAAATAGTTAACAAATATTCTATTTAAAGTTTAAATGATATAGATTATTAATAGGCTTATTTTTTTAAGGAAGGAGACATCGCTATATTATGAACTTACAATATTTAAAAGCCTTCTATGTAACAGTAAGGTTAAACAGCATTTCAAAAGCTGCTAAAGAACTTCATCTAACCCAACCTGGCTTAAGCATGCAAATACAATCTTTAGAAAAAGATTTAGAAGTGACATTACTAACTAGAAGTAATAGAGGAGTAGAATTAACAGAAGCAGGAACGGTTGTTTTTGACTATGCAAATACTATTCTTTCTATGCAAGATAATATAGAACGGGATTTGAAAAATTTAAAATCTAATAAAAAAGAACTATTAATAGGATCCTGCAAAGCTGTAGGAGAATATGCTTTGCCTTGTAGCATTTATATTTATAAGCAAGACTTTGGAGATGTTGATATTAACTTTGAGATAAGTAATACCAATGATGTTATTAAAAATTTATTAGATCGTACTATTAATATTGGTATTATACATGGAAATGTAAATGCAGCAAATATTAAGACCGAAAAAATCACTTCGGATCGCCTACTACTTGTAACTTCATTACCTCTTATGAAGGATACTATTACTTTAGATGAATTCAAAAAACTTCCATTAATTTTTAGAGAAAGCGGCTCAGGAACCCATCAGACTATTAAAAATGCTTTAGTTCCACACGGTATTAAAATTGAAGATCTAAATATAATATATGAATTAAACTCAATGGAGGCAATTAAAACCTCTGTTTTGTCAGGAAAAGGAATATCCTTTATTCCAGAGCTATCAATAAAGCGTGAGTTAAGAGACGGTCATTTAAAAGAAATTAGCATAGAAAGTTTAGATATATTTAGTGAGTTTTTTATTGCATATAGAGAAGATCATAATTTAACTATTCATGAAAAGGAATTTATTAAATTTATAAAATCGTCTAAAAGAGGTTTTTGCTAGAATTGCTTTGTTTAAAGTAGCTATCTAAATATTTAGATAGCTACTTTAATTATCATAAAATATATTTAAATAGTATTTTACTTCCAACCCATGCACCTACAAACATAAATGCTCCAAAAACCCAACCATGGACTGAAAAAGATGGTATAGCACTAAAATATGCGCCTACATTACACCCGAAGCTTAACCTAGATCCATAACCCATAAGAATACCACCTATAAGAGCTACTACTAATTGTTTTTTATTTTTTATTTTTTTAAACTTAAACTCGGATACAAATAATACAGATAGTAACGATCCTAAAATAATAGCAACAGCCATAACTATTAACCTGTTATTTAAATACGTATCTTCAGGTTTTAATTGATTAGTATAAACATTAAAATAATACCAATCATTAGTATTTATACCTATCCTATCTAAAATTGCCGAACCAATATATAAAAATGATGTACTAATTTTCCATGCCGATCCAGTGGTAAATAATAAAAGTATATTTAAAAGTGCTAAAATGATTCCTCCTACCCAGTAAGGCCAAGGCTTCTTAAATAGTTTATCTTTTAAATTCAATCTAATCCCTCCTACTATTTAGCCTTTTCAATATAAATTTCCCATTCTCCTTCGCCAATCTCAATATAATCAATATAATGTCCTTGTTTTTTAGTCCATTCAACCACATTGGTAATAGAGCAGTTATGGTCTGTTTGCATAATCAATAGATCTCCTACTTTCATAGTATTTAATTGCTTTAGTGCTTTTAACAATGGAATAGGACATGCTTCAAACATACAATCTAATTTATATTCTGCCATAAAAATCCCTCCTATAAATCTGCCATAATATTATTTTGCTTGTCATACCAGTTAGCTAACCAATATAGCATAGTTAAAACTGCTATTTGAATTATAAGTGCTGGTATAAATCCTATATGTTTAGGTATATATATCGTTTTTGATGATGAAATAAATAGTTTGTCCCAAAATTCAAAATGGCTACCTCCTAATGTAGCTCCTATAACAAATCCTATTAGAACAACTACTTGCATAATATAGCCTTCACCAATTCTAATTAATGTTCCAGATGCACAACCCCCAGCTATAACCATGCCTATTCCAAATAAAATGGCACCCAGTATTGTATGAAAACCTACAGGATAAATTTGTCCTGGTACCTCAGTTATAGAATAATTTTGCACATTACCAATTGTTATATATTGAAATATACTAAATCCTATTGTAGATATCATTAATCCAATAATTACGGCTCTAAAGAGTGATGTAGTCCCAACCATAATTGGATCCCGAAAACTTGCTGCAAAACAAAATCTCGATCGTTGCATAGTAATTCCTATTAAAATACCTATAGTCCAAACTATACTATATGTTGTATTTGTATTAAAAAAGTAACAGCAAATAATAAAGGAAATAAAAGCAACGAAAAAGAAATAAGGCAACTGGCTTTTTTTAGGATGTATTTCCGCTTGTCGCTGACGTTTTAATTCTTCAATTCTGCTGGATGTCATAGATACCCACCTCCTTTGATAAAACAACTCTTCTTTCCTTCTATTATACATAAAAATCAAGAATTTTCATATTAGAAAAAAGAAGCAGTATTCTCTTACATATATATATTACGTTAATTAAAAATTGCCTAGTAAATATTAAAGAGCATGGAATATTGAAATATATTCCATGCTCTTTATTAATAATAGCCCTCCAGTTTTCAAAAGAAAATCTCTATGTTTGAGTTACGGTATTATATTTCTACATGTTTTCCTACATTATTTTCAATTGCTTTTTTATATATTCTATGTGCAGTAACTACGTCAAGTACTGCGGTTCCCACAGTCTTGAACAATGTTATCTCCTGATCATTTTCTCTTCCCTTAACTTCTCCAAGTATAACCTGTCCTAGCTCTCCACTAAAGTTTTGCTCTGATACAACTCCCTTTTCCATAGGTATTATAAAGTCTCCTGCCTCTGCAAGTACTCCATCCTTTGTATCAAAATATATCTTATCTGCATTTTTAACTATTACCTCATCTAGCTCTTGCATTTGAGGAGTATAGGCTCCAACACCATTGACATGGGACCCCTTCTTTACTAGCGTACCATCAAAAACGGGTCTTCTTGAAGTTGTAACCGAAGTTATAATATCTGCATCCTTTATAGCTTCATTTCCATTTTCAACAGCTATTATCTTAGTATTGTATTCAGCTAACTGTTGTTGCATATTATTGGCAAACTCTTTTGCTCTATCATTATTTATATCAATAACTCTAACCTCTTCTAAATTTCTTACACAAACCATAGCTTCAAGCTGAGTCCCTGCTTGTCCACCTGTTCCAAATAATACACCAATCTTAGAATCTTTTCTCGCAAGAATATCAGTAGCAGCTCCTTGAACTGCACCAGTTCTCAATTGGGTTAAGTAAGTTCCATCCATAATAGCGATAACTTCTCCAGTTTTTCCATCTAATAAAATCATTTGAGCTGGTACTGAAGGTTTTCCTATTTCGATATTCTTAGGAAAAACTGAAACTATTTTTATACCGGTGGCATCCAATTCTTCTACATAGGCAGGCATAAACAAGCTCTGTCCTTCCTCCTTGGGAATATCTATGTTTACTCTTAATGGTACTACACTTTTACCATCAGAATATATTCTCAAGGCATCTTTGTCTGCATCAATAGCATCTTTTATAGTAAATACCTTTTTTATATCTTGTTTAGTTAAAATTAACATTTAATCACTCCTGTATAAATCTTATCACAAATATACTATTTATAATAATTATAAGTAATAATATAATTTTTTCCAATACTATTCTCTCCCTATTTAAAATATTTTCTATTAGTTCCTTTGAAAATATATCTTTTTCTTTTTAATTTATAATATAAATTATTTTGCTATAGACATGTATAGTTTAAACAGCATTAAATTTTTATATACTATAGAAAAGAAGCCGTAAAAATACGACTTCTTTTTTATTTAATATTCTTATAACATAAATACCAGTCTATACAACAAAGTCCTTCTTCTCCAGTTTTTCTTTTCAATAATTCATCATAGGTCTGTGGAGCAGGTACGATTACAGGCTGACCTGGCATCCAATCTGCAGGTGTTGCCACCTTTTCCTTATCTGTAGTTTGTAGAGCATCTAGAATACGAATTAGTTCTGGTATATTTCTTCCATTTGTAAGAGGATAAACAAGAATTGCTCTAATTACTTGCTTATCATCAATAAAAAACACATTTCTTACAGTTTGTGTAGTACTTGCATCAGCTGAAAACATACCATAAGTTTTTGCTATTCTTCCATTACTATCTGCTATTACAGGAAAAGGAATTTGTATCCCAGTATTTTGATAAATATTATAGACCCAAGCTAAATGGGATGGGTTACTATCTATGCTTAATCCTAATAATTGTGCATTCCTCTGTACAAAATAACAATTGTGCCTTGCCAAAGCAATAAACTCAGTGGTACACACAGGTGTAAAGTCCCCAGGATGGGAAAAAAGCACTACCCATTTACCTTTTAGATCCGAAAGTGTTATTTGACCGAAGGTGGTTTGAGCTGTAAAGTCTGGAGCCTCCATTCCGATTTTAAGACAATTATATTCATTCATAATATTCACCTCATTTTTTCTTTTATCTATTCATATTATGATATATAAAATTGCCTTGTGAATCCTTTATGATGCCTTGCAAATATAATGTATATTACATATTTCGTTGAGTTTATGCATAGAAGCATATATAATTTATTTAAAATAAAATTAAGCTTGAACAAATCTAGGACCTGCACAGTTTTTATCTTACTCTCGTTGTAGTTAATATCCTAGAAGTGTTAGTTATCGAATATTATTTTTATTTTTTTAAATACTATTATAAGGGTGATTAAATGGAAAAATATTTTTCTATTGGCGAGATATCAAAAATTCATAATATTCCTATCCAAACTCTTCGTTACTACGATAAAATTGGTCTTTTAACTCCTGCATATATTGATAAGTATACCAATTATAGGTATTATTCATTTGAACAGTTTATATATTTAGATACAATTAAATATTTAAGATTTCTTGGTGTTCCTTTAAAGGATATAAAAGAACAATTACAAAGTGGCGAAGTAACTTCATCTATTAAACTTTTAGAGGTACAAAGTAAAGAAATTGATTCAAAAATTGAAAATTTGTTAGATATAAAAAACAAAATAACAAATAAAATAAATAGAATGAAACTTGGAATAGATGCAAATTCAATTGGTAAAATTACTATTAAAACCTTTGAAGAACGCACTATAGCAAAAGTGCAAATAAAAGATATAGATGATAAAATTCAATTTGAAAACTCGCTTAGGGAACTGGGAAGTTTTTTAGAAAATGAAACTGGAGTATTTGATGGAGATATAGGTTTTATATGCTCCTATGAAGCCTTTAAAAACAAGGGATATTTAAATTATAAATACTTAACTTTGCCAATAAATAATGTAATATATAATAAAAATTCAACCTTCTTATCTAAAGTTCCCAGTGGTACTTTTCTTTGTACGATGTACAAAGGTCCATATAATACTAGTTTTCATGCCCATGATAAACTGATGAAATATATAAACGATAACAACATACAGGTTCTTGGAGATATATATGAGTTTTCTATAATAGAACCTTTGTTGGTAACCAAAGAGGATTCCTTTGTTACAGAAATTCAAATACCAATTAAATCCCTTTAAAGTTAAATACTATTGACGATATGTATTAAAGTCTATAATAACTATTGACTCTATAGTTACTATAGACTTTATCATATTTATTATGACGATAAAAGGAGGATAATAATATGGATTCAGTTACAAATATGCCATCATCAGAATTAAATTTAAGAAATGGCAATATCAAAAAAATATTTCTTCATTACGCATTTCCTTCTCTATTTGCAATGCTAGGAAATGCGTTGTATCTAATTGTAGATGGAATATTTATAGGTAGAGGTATAGGTGCCAATGCCCTAGCAGTTGTTACAATGGCAAGTCCAGTTATGGAATTTATACTAGCATTTACAATATTTATATGCATGGGTGCATCTACTATAATCTCAATGAAATTTGCACAAAACAAGGTTGAGGAAGCTAACAACATATTTTCTATTGCATTAGTTTTAATGTTTGGTTTTAGTGTAACCTTAGCAATATTCGGTAACCTGTTTCTTCACCAGTTAGCATTAATGTTAGGTGCAACAGAATTGTTAATAGGTGGTGTAAAGGAATATTTATTTATATTATGCACATTCTCTTTTACCTTGGCTTTAAGCTATGGGCTAAGTGTAATTGTTAGAAATGATGGTAACCCAAGAATTACTATGATTGCTATGGTGATCGGTGCTATTACAAATATTACTCTTGATTATGTGTTTATATATATATTTAAGTGGGGTATAACAGGTGCCGCTGTAGCTACTAGTATTGGACAAATATTTAGTGTATTGATTTTATTAAGTCATTTTATATTAAAAAAGGGGCAATTGAAGCTTGTAAAACCACAGTTTAATTTTAAAATTTTAAAAGACATATCAACAATTGGAGTTTCGGCCTTTATTCAAGAATTATCATTAGGTATTGTGACTTTTACCTTTACAGTAACCACATTAAAATATCTCGGTGAAATTGGAGTTTCAGCCTATGGTATAATAGCTTATGTTGCACTTTTTGTTTTTATGGCCTTCTTAGGAATAGCACAAGGGATTCAACCGATAGTTAGCTATAATCATGGTGCTAATGAGCCTAAAAGAGTAAAGCATGCTTTAAAACTTGGACTAATAACCAACTTATCCTTAGGCATCTTGTTTTTCTTAATATGCTTATTACTACCGGGTCCAATAGCTAAAATTTTTGCTTCATCTGATATTGATCTTATATCTATGACTATAAGACCATTGCAAATATATGCTATAGCCTTTATATTTACAGGAATGAACTTAACTTTTTCAACTTATTTTCTTGCAGTAGAAAAGGTTAAATATTCAAATATTGTTTCACTTTCAAGAAGTGTTATATTAACAGTATTCTTCCTTATGACTTTACCTGTATTTATGGGACCAACAGGTATTTGGTTAAGCATTATATTAAGTGAAGCGATAACTTTATTAGTAGCATTTTCTCTTTATAGAAAAACTAAAACCGCTAAAGTGCAATTGTAATATTAAATTTTACTAAGGAGCATATTAGGTTAATAACCCAATATGCTCCTTATTATTTAAGTCCATCATAATTACAGCAAAACTCAATAAAATTATCTATAAAATCAATTTCTTTTTCATATAGATATACAAAATTAAAATCTCTATACATTCTAAAATTATCTATAGGAACAATTACTATAGTTCCTTTACTTGTTTCTTTTTTTATTGCTTCTTTAGAGATAATTGTGTAACCCACATTAGCTTTAACAAGAGAAACAATTGCGCTAATACTGCCAACTTCCATACATCCACTAATTGTATCTGTGCTATAGCCGTGACTAATTAATTCACCTTCAAATATCTCCCTCGTACCTGAACCAGGCTCTCTAAGCAATAGATTTCCTTTTAAAACTTCATTAAGCTTAACTGATTCTCTCTTTGCGAAATCATGCTTTGATGAAACTGCTAAAACAAGTTCATCTTCTTTAAATTTTTTATACTTAAACTTTATTTTATCAAAGGGCCCTTCTATTAAGGCTAATTCAACCTCTCTATCAACTATCTTTTTTAAAATTATATTAGTATTATTTACTGATAATGCTATGTTTATATTAGGATTATCTTTTTTATAGTCTCCTAAAATAGATGGAATTACATATCCACCAATAGTCATAGTAGCTGCTATGTTATGCCTTTTAATAGTAGGCGCACCATTTCTTAGATTTCGCTCCATCTCTGCTGATATATTTATTATTTCCTTAGCATATTGTAAAAAAAATTCTCCTTCCTCTGTAAGCTTTAATATCCTTCCTTCTTTCTTTATAAATTTTACTTCATAATAATTTTCCAAATATTGAATTTGTTGATAAACCCCTGGTTGAGTTAAATTTAAAATTTCAGCAGCCCTTGTAAAATTTTTAGTTTTAGCTACTGTAATAAAAGTAACAATTCTCGAATCGATCATTTTCTTCACCTTCTATTCTTGTATAATGCTGTTATTTAATTCTTTTTCATTACAATACTCTTTAATTAAACTTATAAAAGTTTCTCCATAGCTATCATATTTTTTTACCCCTACTCCACTTATTGTTAGTAATTCTTCTTTATCCTTAGGAAGATATGAGGCCATTCCCTTTAGGGTCGCATCATGGAAAACCATAAATGGAGCTATGTTCCTTTCCTTTGCTATAGAATATCTTAATTCTTTAAGTTTATTAAATAAATCTTTATCGTAATTATCCTTTGCATCCTTTTTCTGTAATCCTTCTTTTTCATTTCCTACTATTTTTCTCTCAACTAAATGTTTCTTGTGGTAAACCTTTACTTCTCCCTTTAATACTTCACGTGATTTTTCAGTTAGCTTTAAAATAGGAAACTTATCTGCAGTTATGTGGATATACCCCTTCGATACAAGGGTCATTGTAATCTCTCTAACTGCAATTTCACTGTAGTCTGTCATTATTCCATAGGTAGAAACTTTATCCAGCCCAAATTCTATTAATCTTTTATTCTTTGAACCTCTTAAAACTTGAATAATAGTTGTTAGTCCATATCTCTGATTAGTTCTGTAAATACAAGATAAAATTTTTTGTGATTCTTCTGTAATGTCCATCATTTCAGATTGATCTAAACAATTTCCACAATTATTACATTTGCTGTTTTCTATTTCTTCTCCGAAATAACTTAATATGCTATTTCTCAGACAATCATTTGTATGACAATAACCAACTAGATATTGTAGATTCTTATATATCAATTCTTCACGTTCATTGGATAGATTTTCATTCTGTATTATAAGTTTTTGCTTCACAACATCAGAGGGTGAATATAACAAAGTACAATTACTTTTCTCTCCATCTCTTCCAGCCCTACCAGCTTCTTGATAATATGCCTCCATATTTTTAGGCATATTATAATGAACAACAAACCTTACATCTGGCTTATCTATTCCCATGCCAAAGGCATTAGTTGCTACAATTATCCTAGTTCGATTAAATATGAAATCATCTTGATTTTGTTGCCGCTCCTCAGAGTCCATCCCTCCATGGTATCCAATAGCAGAAAAACCTTTATCATTTAATTTTTTCACTAGAGACTCTACTGTTTTCCTTGTAGCACAATATATTATTCCAGTATCTTCTTGAAAGTTAGAATTTAGATAATCAACTAAATAAGAAAATTTATTACTAGTTTTTACAACCTCATAAAACAAGTTTGGTCTATCAAAACCTATTATTGATTCTACTGGATTATTTAAATTAATTAGATGCTTTATTTCATGTACTATTTCTTTTGTAGCAGTTGCAGTAAATGCTCCTACTACAGGTCTAGTCTTTAATGAGTCAATAAATTTAGGTATTTCAAGGTAACTAGGTCTAAAATCATGTCCCCATTGACTTATACAATGGGCCTCATCTATTGCTACAAATGAAATCTTTATGTCTTTAATTAAATCTTTAAAATAACTTGTATTTAGTCGTTCTGGAGCAACATATAATATTTTATATCTGTTCTCTCTTATCTCATTAATTCTTGTAATAAGCTCATTTTGTTCCATTGTACTATTAATATAAGTTCCTGCTATACCCATTTCCTTTAATGAATCCACCTGATCTTTCATAAGGGCTATTAGTGGTGAAATTACTATTGTTATTCCTTCTAAGATTATGGCAGGTAACTGATAGCAAAGTGATTTCCCTCCACCAGTAGGCATTATACCTAAAGCATCCTTACCATTAATTATACTCTCAACTAATTTTTCTTGGCCTATTCTAAATTTTTCATATCCAAAATAGGTTTTTAGTACATTGTAAACATCCATCTTTTTTCTCCTTTTAAAGTTACTTATTACTTTTTTAGTTAAGTAAGGTCTTCTCGTTTACTCAATTATATCATCTAACAGAACTTCTTTTCCATTTTAAAATTACATCATAATTTTTTCGCACCGATATACCTCTATATCTGATTCTAATATAAGTAGAAAATGCCAAATTAAGTTATACAACTCAATATGGCATTAAGCTTCATTATTATAATAAGTATAAGGATTTCAAATTTAAATACTTTACCAACCATACTAAGACTTAAGTTCCACTACGTTGTTTTTCTATAATACTCCATAAAATACTGTTCCTAACACTCCAGATAATACAATTACAAGTATTGGATGAAGCTTTGACTTTAAACTTACTAGTAAAATAATGACACCTATTATTATGGACTTAAAATCCAAATATGATTTACTTGCCAATGAAATAAAAGCACTTATTATAAGTCCGATTAAGGCTGGTCTCATACCCATTAATGCATTTTTTAATATCTTAGAGTTTTTAAATTTTAATATATAATGTGTTGCTATAGAAACCAAAATAAAAGAAAATGATACTACACCCACAGTTGCAAATACACTACCTAGAAAACCACCAATTCTATACCCAACGAATGTTGCTGTATTAATTGATATTGGCCCAGGTGTCATTTGTGAAATACCTATAATATCTAAAAATTCGGATGAAGTTAACCATGGATTTGTTATTACAACTTCCCTCTCTATTAAAGGTAGCATCGCATATCCTCCACCGTATCCGAAAATTCCAATCTTAAAAAAACTAAGAAATAAATTAATTAGCATTTTCAATTTTCTCTACCTGCCTTTCCAAAGAAGCTTCATTATCTTTTTCTGCTTGTTTTTCTGAAAAAAAGATTCCATAAAGAGCAGATAAGAAAATCATTATAACTGGATGAATATCAAATACTACAATAGATATTACACAAATTACGGTTATCATAATATTTACTGTGTTCTTTTTTACAGATTTAGATAAGCTTTTTACCGCTAACAATACTAAAACTGGTACTGCCCCTGTAATACCTTTAAATACATTATCTACAGCAGGATTATCCCTAAAATGAGCAAAGGAAATAGCTATTGTAAGTATTATTAGAAATGATGGTATTATTACACCTAAAAGTGCTATTATTGCTCCTACAACCCCACCTAGCTTATATCCAATAAACAAAGAGGAGTTAACTGGAAGGGCTCCTGGAAAACTTTGAGATATTACAAGAATATCTGTAAATTCTTCTTTAGAAATCCATTTTTTTGTTTCAACTACTTCCTTTTCTATTAATGGTATCATTGCATACCCTCCACCAAAGGTAAAGGCACCGATCTTAAAAAAACTAAAAAACATTGTTAATAACTCTTTCATTAAAATCCCTCCGATGATTATTACTATAATGTGACTAATGAAACTGATTAGATAAATACTTTGTTATGCTTCAATGAAGTTGTCTATTACCTAATAAGTATTTTCTTTTCAACTAAATTGTAACACATAAGTACTATAACGAAAAATTATGTTTAATTATATTTCTATAATTTTAAATTATAGTTAATTGTTTAATTAACTCCTTAAACTATAAATAAAAATATAGAATTCTTCACATATTGCCAAGGATTCTATTTTATAAATAATTTTACTAATAGTTAAAATTATTTAACTATGGGTTATACAGCATAAAACAATAGAATTCCTACTAATGCAGATAAAACTATTAAGACAATAGGATGAATCTTATATTTTTTCAATAATATTAAGGCTATTACAAATATTATTGCACCTTTTATATTTATAAAAATTTTAGGATTCATCAGTATGCTAGGTAGTGTTTTTATAGTGACGCTTTTATTAAAAAATGTTAGAAATAACCTTATATATAAACCATAGTTATCCTCCTTCCAAGAAAAATTAGTCAACATATTAATTTTTCTTGGAAATTTCGACTATGCCTCACAAAACCATCATAAATGCAGCATTAATTTCAATAAAAAAGAGCCACAACTAATATAGTGTGACTCAATCAACTTCTTAATGTAGCCTTCATTCTATTTTCATTTAATATAATATTAATTGCATCTTCTATAGATTTAACTACTATATCAGAATTAGCTAAAAGTTTACCACTGCACCCCTCTTCTCCAACAATAGCTATGGATATACCACATATTTTAAACATTTCTATATCATTAAAACCATTTCCAATACAAATAGTATTTTTACAGCCAAGCTCCTCTACTATTTCTTTTTTAAAATAACTGGCATTTTCCTTTGGAAAGGTCTTTATATTTATTCCTAGCTTACAGCATTCTGCTTCAACAGTTCCATAGGTATCGGCAGTAAGTACATATACTTTTGCCAGGTCTTTGAGTTTAATTAAAAAATTTTTAACTTCATCTAACAATTTTCCATCAACAGCTATAGTTCCATTATAGTCAAAAACTATATTTTCTATTTTTATTTTTCCCATACCTGGGATATCATATATTAGCATAGTACACCTCCTATTATTAACCATATATCCCTTCTATATATTCCTTAGTTCTTTTATCCTTAGGATTATTAAACACTTCATTTGTCTCGCCATACTCAACAATTTCTCCATCCAGTATAAAGGCTGTATAGTCCGAAATTCTTTTTGCCTGTGAAAGGTTATGGGTAACTATTACTATAGTATAATTATCTAATAAATTTACTAACATATCCTCTATATTAGCAGTATTCTTTACATCTAAGGCTGAACAAGGCTCATCCATTAATAATATATCCGGCTCTACTGTAAGAGCTCTTGCAATACATAACCTTTGTTGTTGCCCACCAGAAAGCTTTAATGCAGATATTTTAAGATTATCCTTTACTTCATGATAAAGTCCTGAAATCTTTAATTTATCATCAACTATCTGATTTAATATTTTTTTATTCCTTACTCCGTAATATAATGGGGCATAGGTAAGATTTTTATATATTGACATGGGAAATGGGCTAGGTTTTTGAAAAACTATCCCTATTCTTTTTCTTAGTTCATCCTTAGGATAATTTAAAATATCCTTATCATCAAAAAAAACTTTACCCTCAATTGCGCCACCATTCTCCTCCAGCATTCTATTTAAAACTGCTAGTAAAGTTGATTTCCCACAACCAGATGGCCCAATAATAGCAGTTATTTTATTCTTTGCTATTCTCATATTTATATTATTTAAAACCTTTTTATCTCCATAATATGCACTTAAATTTGCTAATTCAATAATATTCATCTATCTAACTCCTTTTCGTATAAAAGTTAGGGCTATTGAAATTATATTTATTATAAAAAGTAGTCCTATAAGTACTAAAGTCGTTGCATAGGATTTTTCAAGAGAAATACCTTCTCCAGTAAGTATATATAAATGAAAAGGCAGTGCCATTACAGGCGATGATAAGGATTTAGGTATTGGAGCAAAGATTACTGCCCCAGTAAGTATTATAGGAGCCGCAGCTCCCATTGCAAATCCGCCTGCTAAAGTTATTGCAGAAACTATTTCTGACTTACATATAGGAAGTATTAATTTAAAAAATGTATATGATTTAGACACGCCTAAGGCATAGGATGAGTTAATTATAGAGCTACTAATTTCCCTGAAAATCTTCTCAACTCTAACTTGTATAAATGGAAAAATCATAATTCCCAAAGTTAACCCAGCGGATAAAAGAGATCTTCCTAATTTTAAATTAATTACTAAAAGCGTATACCCAAAAAGACCTAAAACTATTGAAGGTACACCGGCCATGCACTGAACTATAACATGAACTATGTTTTCGATTTTGATGGATTTACAATAATAAACTACATATATAGATGTTGAAATTGCCAACAAAGATGCAAATATACAAGCAATAATCATTAAAAATAAGCTACCTACAATTGCAGGGAAAATTCCTCCTTCCGAGCCTAAGGGTATTCCCTTAGGACTGCCAAATATAAATTCAACATTTACAGATTTAAACCCATTTTTAATTATATATGCAAATATAAATAAGGTTGAAAAAAACACTATTACTCCACTTAATGTAATCCATATTTTAAACAATGCATTTTTTATATTTTCCAACATAATATCATCCTCTTTTATTCTATATACCAATTCCCTTTTTAATATAATAAAGAATTATATTAATAATTAAAAGCATAATCATAAGTACTAGACCTGAAGCGAATAGAGCATGGTAATGTAAGCTTCCTACTTCTGCCATACCCATTTCAAGAGCAATTAAAGAAGGTATAGTTTGGGCTTTTCCAAAAATTTTTGGAGCAATAGGTGCATTCCCTATTACCATCATAACTGCCATTGTCTCTCCCATAGCTCTGCCTAGAGCTAAAATAGTAGCAGCTATTATACTCTTTCTACTTTCTGGAACTACAATTTTTCTTACCATATATGTTTTAGATATACCTAAAGCCTTTGAAGAGAAGGAATATTCTTCATATACCTTATCCATAGTCTCCTGACAAGTAGATATTATGTAAGGTAAAACCATAGCTGATAAAAGTATACCCCCAGCCAATACAGATTCTCCTGTAGAAAAGTCCAAAATATTTTCAAAAAATTTAACTATTACTAAAAGACCTATAAAACCATATACTACAGATGGTATCCCCCCTAAAATATCAATTATTCCTCTTATAATAATTTTCCATTTACCCTTTGTATATGTGGATAACAAAATTCCACTACCTACACCTATCGGTAATGCTATAATAATTGCAACAACTGATACATATAATGTCCCTAATATTATATTAAAAATGGATAGATTATTAGGCGATTTAAGGGGATTCCATCGTCTTCCCGTTATAAAATTTAGTACAGGTACTTCCTTAAAAAACACTACGCTCTCTTTAAATATAAATAATACTATAAATGCTAACAATAATAATGAGAACAATGCTAACAACTTAATAACTACTCCAAAGACTTTATCTAGCCATTTATACATATATACCACCTCAAAAAAATTCAGAGGATATTATCCCCTGAATTTATTTCACAGGCACATAGCCCATTTTTTCAATAATCGCAGATCCTTTTTCAGATGTAAGTACATCCATAAATGCTTGTTGCTCAGGTGTTAACTCTCCTTTTTTAACAGCTATAAGAGGTCTAGATATTTTATATGATCCACTTACTATATTTTCTTTAGTAGCTTCAACTCCATCAACCTTTAACGGAATAAGCTTTCCTATATTTTGATTAACCATGCCAAAGGAAGCATATCCTATGGCGTCTTTATTTTCTATTACTTTTGTAACTAAAGCTCCCATAGATGGTGCCTGGATAGCATCTTCTCTAACTTCTGTATCTCCCATTACACTTTTTTGAAATACCTCATGGGCTCCACCACCTAGGTCCCTTATAACTACTACAATTTCTCTATGTGGTAAACTACTTTCAACTTCATCCCAATACTTATATTCTCCAGAGAATATTTTCTTAACTTCTTCTGTAGATAAGTCATCTTTTATCTTAAGTAAAGGATTTTCAGGATTAATTGATACTGTTAAAGCATCTATTCCCAGTTTAAATTCTTTTGGGTCCCCAATTTTTTGGTTTTCTTCGTCTTTTATTTCCCTTGCTAACATACCAAAGTCACTGGTTCCTTCTAAGACCGCTTTAACACCAGCACCTGAACCTCCTGCAGAAACATAAATAGAAATATTTTCTGCTGGAAAACTTGGATCCACCTTATCCCAAGTAGTGTATTCTTCAATAAAATCAGTTGCAATAGCTGATATTACAGGGGCTAGAGTTGATGACCCATTAAATGTCATTTGAGCGCTAAAAGTATTAGCACTTTCATTAACTATTTCTTTATTTACAGTTTGTTCTCCAGTTGTACCGGACGGAGTTTCCTTAGTACATCCAGTTAATATTATAGAAAAAATTATTAATACTGATAAAAAAATACCTAAAGATTTTTTCATTACAATTCCCTCCTGAAAAATTTATCTATGTCTACAAAAGAATTGTAATACTTTTGTTAAATTTATACCAATAGATAATATCTATAACAATTTTAGTAATCATAGGAAATAACTATAAGTAAAACACATCTATTAAATGACTAATCTAATAAACTTAGCTACTAACCTATTCCTCCATATACAGCTCCTAAAATAATAACCGCAGCTGATACCAGTACAAACACGTATTTAGCTAGAGGCTCAAACCATTTACCTAGTGGCTTTTTAGCACCCATATTTATTTCTTTTCTTGCATTCTCTATACCATATATCCAAAAGAAAACTATGGCTGCAATTACAGTTCCGAAGGGAGCTATATAAATAGTAACTAAATCAGAAAATTTGCCAAATAAATCTATATTTAGTGTTAATGGAATAGCTATTATAAAAGATACTATTCCTATAAAAATTACACTTTTTCTTCTATTAAAGTTAGTTTTGTACATAAAAGCTTCTGTGGTTGCTTCCATCATATTTATAGTAGAAGATATGGCAGCAAATATGATACTAACAAAGAATATAGCACCAAATAAATGTCCACCCACCATAGATTTAAATATTGTTGGAACGGTTATAAATAGCAATGTTGGACCAGAAGCTGGATCTAAGCCAAAAGCAAAAGCTGCTGGAATTATAATAAATGCAGCTAATATTGCTGATAAACTATCATAGAATGCAGTGTTAATTGCGGATGATGGTATATCTAGATTTCTATCAATATAGCTACCGTATACTACCATACCTGCTCCATTTAAAGATACAGTAAAAAATGCTTGCCCTAAAGCCATTACCCAAGTTGTAGGGTCTAACAAGTAGGACCATTTAGGTATTAATAAGTATTTAATCCCTTCAGATGCTCCTGGTAGAGTTACTGATCTTATTAGTAAAATTATAAACACTATAAAAAGAGTTGGCATCATAATATTATTAGCTTTTTCTATACCCTTGCTTACCCCAAATGTTAGTATAACAGTTGTTATAGTTACAGCTATTGCAAGCCAAATTATTGTTTGGCTACTTCCTAAAAAGCTATCTAAATAGGTCTCTACATCTATATTTCTAAAGTTACTAACAACACTCATTGAAAAATACTTTAAAACCCATCCAACTACTACATTATAAAATAAGAAAATACCACATACTCCTAGGGTTGGTATTACCGATATAATAGATGATCCAGCAATTTTTTTATCATCTAGTATTTCCTTAATAGCTCCCATAGAACCCTTACCTTTAGATCTACCTAAGGCAAACTCACCCATAAGTCCTGTCGTTCCTAGTATAAACACGAATAAAAAATAAGGTATAAGAAAGGCTGCACCACCATATTTACCCAACCTCCAAGAAAACATCCAGACGTTTCCTAAACCTACTGCCGAGCCTATACATGACAGTATAAAGCTAAACTTACTTGAAAAACTTTCCCTTTCACTAATTTGATTTACTTCCATTTTACTACCTCCTTGTTTTTCAGTTTTATTTATATAAAACAAAAAACCACATAGACCTTCTTTCTACGTGGTTTAAAATTCATAATAAATAAAAAACCACGTAGTGCATATCTACGTGGTTTTTTGAATTGCCAATATACCATCATAGACGCAAACCGTATTTTAAAATACTTTGCTGGTTTGCATCTATGAATTTTTTTCATTTCAGCAAACCTTATCTATAATAGTAATAATAGTTTCTATTTAAATTTATTGTATTTAATATAATAATCATAACAGGATTCCTCCTAACAAATATTAAATCATATTTTATCATAAGTGCTAAATGAATGCAACACATATTTTTTAGCCTAAAGCCACATCCAATATCATCATAACAGTAAATCCTAACATTATTCCTATTGTTGAAATATCTGTATTTGAATCTAGTTGCGATTCTGGTATCAATTCTTCAACAACTACATAAATCATAGCTCCTGCCGCAAAAGATAATGCATAAGGAAGAATAGGTCTCATTGCAACTACTAAAATAGCCCCAAGTACTCCTGATATAGGTTCTACTATGCCTGATGCCTGACCGTAGAAAAAACTTTTAAATCTTGAAAATCCTTCTCTTCTAAGAGGAATAGAAACTGCAGCTCCCTCTGGAAAGTTTTGAATACCGATTCCTATTGCAAGTGCTACTGCACCCGCTAAGGATGCGGAAGGTAAATTAGCTGCCACTGCTCCAAAAGCCACACCTACCGCGAGTCCTTCTGGTATATTATGTAATGTTATAGCCAGTACTAATAATATACTTCTTTGCCAGCTTGTTTTAATGCCTTCAGCTTCTTCTATTGGCTGATTACGATGAAGATGTGGCAAAAGTTTATCTACACCATAAAGAAAAGCTCCTCCTGCCAAAAAACCTATGGCTGCTGGTATCCAAGAAGGTATACCTGCCTCCTCAGCCATCTCTATAGCCGGTGACAATAAGGACCAAAAGCTAGCTGCAATCATAACTCCTGCAGCAAAACCAAGCATTGCATTCAGTACTTTTTTGCTTATATTTTTAAAGAAAAAAACTAATGATGCTCCTAATGCTGTTAATCCCCAAGTAAATAATGTAGCAATAAGTGCTTGAATCGATGGATCAAAGTTATTAAGCCAATCTAACATAAAAATCCCCCAATACTAAAATTAATTTTACATAATTATTAATCTAAGAGCTTAAGTTTAAACCATTTTAAATAAATATAAATCTACACTAAAATCAAGCTATTTTATCAAAGTAAAACTATTATACACAAATAATATAATTCGTCTATCATATATATATTATTCTAAAGTTTAAAATTAGTTACAGTTTTTAACAAATAAAAGGACACCACCTGACAAATTTAACAAGTAGTATCCATATATATTATATTATAGTATTGTTCTAGCTATAGTGTCTAGATTCTTTGGAAATCTTTATATTATTATCCGATAGAGCATTTTTATAGAAAATAGCAAAGCACACCATAGTTGTAGTGGCAGCTAATATATCCGCCACCGGCTCTGCCATTAATACCCCCTTTAGCTTATTTTCCATAAACATAGGAAGTATAAATATAAGTGGTATTAGTAGTACTATTTTTCGAAGTAAAGCTAATAAAACTGATATTTTAGCCTTTTCCAGTGCAAGAAAGGTCTGCTGACATGCTGATTGAGCACCAAACAAGAGAATCCCTGCAAAAAATATCTTTATACTCAATGATGTAATCTCTACTAACTTTGGATCATTGTTAAATATAGATACAAATACTTGTGGAAATACCATAAGTATTGCCCACATTACAGTTGTATAGGTTATACAGCATTTAAACAATAGTTTAAATGTTTGTCTTACTCTATCTAACTGTTTACTTGTAAACTCAAAAGAGAACTCATTTCATCTAAATGAGTTCTCTTTCTGTTAATCTCTATAATTTTTAAAATAAGCAGGTTGCAATATAATTAATAAAACAAGCTAATAATTATTTTTTTGCTGCAGCACTTTCTCCTGCAATTTTACCATATACTGTTATATCCGCCAAAGCATTACCACCTAAACGATTAGCACCATGAATGCCACCTGTAACCTCACCTGCTGCATATAATCCTGGTATTACATTACCGTCCTTATCTAAAACTTGTGCACTTGTATTAATTTCAATTCCACCCATTGTGTGATGGACAGTCGGAACACGTCCGCCTGCATAAAATGGTGGAGTATCAATTTTATCAGCAAATAGGGTTCTTCCAAATTCATCCGCACTACCTTTTTCTACTGACTTATTAAAGTTATCTACAGCCTTAACAAAGTTGGAAGCATCAACACCAATTTTCTCTGCAAGTTCTTCTAGGGTATCTGCTTTAAAAGCTCTATCTTGTGCAATAAGTTCATCAATTGATTCGTTGAAATTATTCTTTGTATCTCCTGTTGGATAAGAATGCTTATCAACAATTACCCACATAAATGAATCTTTTTGCTCCATAAGTGCCTTAGTCATAACGTCTCTTCTTTGACCTTCATCTACAAATCGATTACCGTCTTTGTTTACAAATATTCTATTCTCAACACCTTGTTCAATATTTCCACTAAGACTTCCTGTTTTAGGATCACCCATTGGTAGTAACTGAATATTTTCCATTCCAACTAAATTTCCGCCTATTTTTTCAGCTAAAGTTAAACCATCTCCAGTTGCGCCAGGATGATTTGTTGTTTTAATATTAGTTAGTGAAGGCCAGCTTGTGTTATATTTTTCCCTCATCTCAATATTAGCTCCAAAACCACCTGCTGCAATAACTACACCATTATTTGCATTTATGACTACATCACCATTTAGATCTTCAGCCTTAATCCCCACAACTCTATTTCCATCTACTATAAGTTCAGTTACCTTAGTATCAAGCATTACTTCAATACCATCATTATTATTAATGTAATTTTGATATGTGTCCATAAAACCTGTTCCAAGAGGCTTTACAGGTTTGTGTGCTCTTGGCCATAACCCTCCTAAAACGGTAAATACCTTATCATTAAACTCCATTCCCATACTTTCTAGCCATTCAATTGCAGGATATGCATTTTCTACAAGTGTTCTTATAAGTTCAGGTTTACCCTGTTTATCTCCACCTTCATATGTTTGTGTAAAATGCTTGTCGATAGAATCTTCAATTCCCTGTTTTGATTGTCTTCCTGGGTCTACTGCATTATATGCCGATCCTGATAGAATAGTATTTCCACCAAGCCTTGGCATTTTTTCAACAACTATAACCTTTGCACCATTCTGATGAGCAGATACTGCAGCAGCAAGTCCTGCACCACCTCCACCGATTACGATAACATCGGTTGTATGTTCAACTGTTTCACCAGTATTTTTTTCAATATCTTTTTTTACAGTTAGAGCATCTACGTCTCCACCTGCAAGCTTAATAGCTTCTGTTACAGCTGCTATTATTGCATTACTTGTAACTGTAGCACCTGAAATAACATCAACAGCTAATGTTTGTCCATCTACAATTGCCTTAGGAATTCTTTCTATTGCTGGATCTGATATACCAGGACTTTCTATATGCTCTAAAACTTTAACATCCTTAATTGAACTATCATCAACAATAAGCTCAATTTTTATATCACCATTGTGTCCAGCTGCTAGTGCTGTATAAGTACCAGCATTAAACTTGCTTGCTTCTGTTGAATTTGAAGTTTTAGGCTGACAAGCAACCATGGATAAAATCATAATAATACACAATACCGCACAAATAATTTTTTTAGATCCTGTGATCTTTCTCATTATTTTATTCCTCCATATGTTTGGTTTTTAACTAACAATTATGATTCTAATGCTTTTAATTATTCTAAATTAAGTAATAAATTTAAATCTTTTTAAAACTATTATTTTTATTATCCTACTTCCTATTAATTTTGTAGTTTTCAGCTATCAGGCGCCTTTGAATAGCTGATTCATAATTAAATATTCTTAAAGATAAATCGTTTTCACAGAATGCATTCACCGAACATCTTCATTATACGAAATCGTTAATTAATAGTCAATATTTATTTTGATTTTCTTCCAATTTTACTTTGCTTATGATCTCTGTTATAATTTTTGTGAGATTAATTAAAGGTAGGAGAATTTTAACCATGAAGAAAAAGTTAACAAAACGCCAAATTCAAGCACAAAATACCCATGATAAAATATATAATATTGCTATAGAGCTTATTGAGTCCAAAGGCTTTGAAAATATTACTGTAGCAGAAATATGTGAAGCAGCTAATGTGTCTATAGGATCTTTCTATAATTATTTTAAATCTAAGCACGACATATTGGATAATATATTTAGGTTGGCAGATGACTACTTTTTAAATGTTGTGTCCCATAATTTAAAGGAAGGTAGTTCTCATGAAAAAATAATAAAATTCTTCCACTACTATGGGGATTATAATCTAGATAGAGGAATAGACTTTGTAAAACAGTTATATACAGGAAAAAACAACTTGTTTGCAACAAAAGGTAGACCTATGCAAGCTGTATTACAAGGCATTATAGAAGAAGGACAAAGTACTGGAGAAATTTCTATCAATATGACATCTGAAGAAATCGTAAGGTATTTATTTATTGCAGTTAGAGGTGTTGTTTACGACTGGTGTTTACATGATGGAGAATATGATTTATCAAGTGCTATTGATAATTATGTAATTCTACTAGTTAAAATACTATAAAAATGCACAATGGTAATTAAGAACCAAAAACCGCATAATATGCGGTTTTTTTATAATTTATCAAGTCTGTTTGCTTTTGTTTTTTTACTTTTTCTTTCCTAAAATGAGAGAAATATAATCACTATCTTTTATTATTTCTTCTTTATCTGTTAATATCTTCTCATCATTCCAGGTACAGCGTTTAATATATTTATAATCAAAGTTTTTGTTTTTAAGAGCATTTAATACTTCCTCTTTATTTTTAAAAGTTTTCAAAATACAGATTGAATCCACACTATCTAGTAATTCCTCTTTAAAATCATCACATAATAAGAAACTATCACCTTTTACTGTGAGAGGTTGTTTTGCCCTAGCAGCAGCTGCTACAAAAGATGGTATACCTGATATTATCTCTACTTCCATATTTGTTTTTTCAAGTTCTTCCATTACATATATAAAAGTACTGTATATCATTGGATCTCCAATAGTTAAAAATGCTCCATATTCTCCTTGTGGTATTTCCTTATATATGATTTCCGCTGCCTTTATATAGTCAATTCTTTCTACTTTTCCCATTGGAAAATCTATTAGCACCACTTTTTTATCACCTAAATACTCTTCAACTGTGTCTAATGCAATATTTTTACCCTTATTATTTGGAGCAAATATTACACTTGCTTCTTTTATTACCTTTACTGCCTTTAAAGTTAGGAGCTCTTTGTCTCCTGGCCCAGTTCCTATTCCATATAGTTTCTTCATTATTTCACTCCTTAACCTCTTTTTGACAACTAATAGCTATAAGACTCTAGTTAGACTGAGGTTTTATTTATTATTATTTTTTTGTCCTCTTCTCTAATTCTTTTTTCTATTAAATCTATGTCATTAATTCCTTTTTCATATTCTCTTCCTATAATTATTGGTACAATACCTAGCTCTTCACATGCTTCTAGCTTCTCTATAGTGCCACCTTGTTTTCCGCTATCCTTCGTAACCACATAATCTGCCTTGTATTCCTTAAACATAATTTTATTATATTCCTTTGAAAATGGCCCCAAAACTGCAACAATATCTTTTAATTGTATTCCGTGTTTCCTACACTCTTCTATGCTTTCTATTGCTGGAAGTATTCTATATATAAATCTGTTATTTCCTCGTACTTTTTCAAAGTCGCCAATATTTTTAGATCCTGTTGTAAAAAATATAGTGCCTGAAATATTAGATATATACTTATAGCAATCTTCATAACTATTAACATATATAGCTTTTGATTTCAAATCTACTTTATTTCTAACATATCTAATATAATCTATATTTTGGTCCTTCGATATTTTTCTTGCATTTTCTGATACTATTTTTGCATAGGGATGTGATAGGTCTACTATTAGGGATATTTTGTTTTTTTCTACAAATTCCTTCATTTCATAGTAATCCATCCTACCTACTATGAGCTTTTCACAATTTACAAATTCCTTGCCACCGTCTGTTGCGATAGTTGCTATATAGTTATCTAGATCCTTTATTCTATCTATAATCTCCCTAAACTCACTAGTTCCACCTATTATCCAAATCATATTATATTGTATCCCCTTGGAGTCACTATATAGCCATCTTTTAGATAGGTATTGCTATTACCTATAATCAGTACACATAGCATGTCCACCTTGTCATAGTCAATTTCATCTAGTGTGGTTATAGTTATTTCTCTTTCTCCACGACCTGAGTTTTTTACTATTCCTACTGGTGCTTTTCCAGATCTATGACTACGTATTTTTCCTATAGCTTTTTCCAAATGATATTTTCTTCCCTTGGACTTTGGGTTATATATAGTAATTATAAAGTCAGCTTCTGCCGCTTTTTCTATTCTATTTTCTATGACTTCCCAAGGAGTTAATAAATCACTTAAGCTAATAGAAGCATAATCATGCATTATAGGGGCACCTAGTTCAGCTGCTGCTGAAAATGCTGCTGTAACTCCTGGTACTATTTCAACTTCTATACCTTCTGCCAGTTCTAGTATAGGTCCAGCCATACCGTAAAGACCCGCATCTCCTGTACTTATTATAGCCGTGTCTTTTCCTTTCTTAACAATTTTGATAGCAGCTTTGCACCTTTCTATTTCTCCCTTCATTCCTGTAGAGAATAATTCTTTACCTTCTACCAAATCACCTAAGTATTCGATATATGGGGTGTATCCCACTATTACATCGCATTTTTTAATTACTTCTACTGCTTTATAGGTCATGTGCTCTCTTCCGCCTGGTCCTATTCCGACTACATATAGTTTAGCCATTGCCCTTCTCCTTTGTAATTGATATGGTTATACCATTATATTTGCTTTTTTTAGATACCATTTCTCCACCTAATAAAAAGGCACAGGGCTCAGAGACTGAATATACACCTATGGTATCCTTTACGAACTGTGACTTATTAAATTTGTCTTCAACACTTTTTATTTCTTCTATAGTAAAAATTTTTAATGGGCTGTTAAAGTATTGCGCTGTATCTAAAATACCAGCTTCATTTTTTTTTACTTCGACAGTTCCAATATTTTTAATACTTTTTTCCGAAAATTTATTAATATTTAAAGTCTCTTTTACAGCCTCTATTATTCTTTCTCCTTCTACGTCCTTTCTACATCCTATACCTATATTTATATTCTTTGGTCTAAGTATTGTATATGGTATGTGTAGGTTATCTATTTTGCTTGATGTGACTATTATAATTCCATCTACTTCAATATTTATATTTTCTAAATCCTCTATAATTAGAAGATTATTATAGTTTATTACACTATCCATTTCCGAATAAAATCCGATGGTTTTTCCCTTTATCATCATAGCAGTTATTTCTTTTATGGATTCCATGTCTTCCATGTAATAATAGTTTTTCTTTGCAAATATATCTATAGATTCTATTCCTCTATTATCTGAGGCTGTTGTTATAACTGGGGTTCCCTGTATTTTATAGGCTACCCACTGTGCTAATTCATTGGCTCCTCCTAAATGTCCTGATATTAGGGATATAGAAAACCTGCCTAAATCGTCAACCACAACTACTGCTGGGTCTAATGTTTTATCCTTTATATAAGGCGTAATCATCCTTACTGCTATTCCTGTGGCCGAAATGAAAATTAAACCATCATATTCTTCCCAAGCATTACCCAGTAAATTTCTTAATCCACCTTCAATTTGAGAGTTAGTAAAATGTTGGACTATATATTTACTTTGTTCTTTATTACTAAGACAAACTATTTTATCTCCCAATGCTTTTCCTTCCTCGGTAAAAGAAAAGCATGCTATTTTCATTTAGAAGCACTCCTATATTCATGAGAGAATGTTGGGTCATATAGCTTTGATCTTGAATAATTACTATCAATAAAATCTCCTACTAAAATTTGAGCCATTTTATTAATTCCCTCATTTTCTACTTTTTCTTCTATGTCCTTTAGAGTACCTAATATTATCTTTTCATCTTCCCAAGTAGCCTTATATACTACTGCAACGGGCACATCATCTCTTCCATATCCTTTTATCAACTTTTCTACTACTCTATCCATTTCCTGAACAGATAAAAATATCGCCATAGATGCCTTGTGGGCAGCTAATTTTTCAAGATCCTCTTCCTTAGGAACAGGAGTCCTTCCTTCAATCCTAGTTAATATTATAGTTTGACTCACATCGGGTAGTGTAAACTCTTTCCTTATAGAAGAGCAGGCAGCTGTAAAAGAGCTGACCCCTGGTACCACTTCGTAGGATATTCTGTTTTTATCCAACATATCCATTTGCTCTCTTATTGCTCCATAAATACTAGGGTCTCCAGTATGGAGCCTAACTACTTTAAGACTATTTTTAAGTGATGTTTCCATAGTTTCTATAACTTCTTCTAGTGTCATTGATGCGCTATTATAAAACTTGCATCCTTCTTTGCAAAAGTTTAGATGCTCTTTTGACACTAGGCTTCCTGCATATATAACAACATCTGCTTCCTCTAATAACCTTCTTCCCTTTACTGTTATTAGATCGACATTTCCCGGTCCAGCACCTATGAAGCTAATCATCATCTTTTCACTCCTTTTATTATAAATATTGGATTATTTCCCTTCATTAATCCTATTTTATCCATATAGGATGTTTGAATTAGCTGTGTTTCTATATCATCATATTTATACTTATTGAGTAGATCTATAAATTGGTGTAAGTTTTTAAGTGTAATAAAGTTCCCACAAATAACTCCCTTAGATTCAAGGTTTTCATCTAAATAATAGAATATTTCTTCTAAATTGCCTCCACTACCCCCTATAAAGCATTTGTTAAATTTAACATTAGGTAGGTCTACTGGCGCTTGTCCCTCAATTACATTAATATTTACTTCAAATTTACTTTTATTTTTATTTATTAATTCTATACCGTCTCTTTTCATTTCTATAGCCCAAACTTCTGCTCCATGTAGAGCAGCTTCTATGGATATAGACCCGGTGCCTGCCCCTATATCTAAAAGTCTATCTCCTTCTTCAATAGCTAAGTAGCCTATTGTCAAAACTCTTATATTAAACTTAGTCATAGGGATGTTTCCTCTGATAAACTCTTCATCTTTAATCCATTTCATTTTCAATTACCACCACCGATAGAGGAGAAATATCTTCTACTTCTTCTCCTATATTTATTTTTATAATTTTCTCATCATCATAGGATAAATTAAAACCAATATACATTGTACCTTTTACACCTAACATTTTTAAGTTCCTTGATATAACCAGAGGACTATTTTCCTTATCTGTTAGTATTATCGTTAAGTAGCTTTTTTTGACCTTTTCTAGTCCTTCATCCCTACCATGTAAGGATAGAAAGTTTGCTCCTTGCCAACTTTTTTCTAGCTTTGCCATCATATATTGGAAGGAGGAAATGCCTGGAATCACCTTTTTTATTAATACTCCCTTTTTTTTAAGGAAATCTACAATACCATAAAAATTAGGATCTCCCGAAGCTAGCAGTAGCAAATCATTATAAATATTTATATGCTTAATTATGTCATCTACTCTATTTACTTGTATAAAATCATCTCGTATGCTTTTTAAAGAACTTGAAACCCTACCAAAAGCCAAAACATATTCTGCTTTCTCAATTGCTTCCTTTGCTTCTACAGTCAAGTACTTTGGATTTCCAGGCCCAACTCCTGCTATAGTTATCCCATATCAACACCTCTTTCCATGGAATAAATAATTACCTTTACTGGATAGCTTTCATCTTTTAAATATTTTCTTATTTTTTCCTCTGCCCCACGTTCCATGCTTTTTACAATTTCGCCATATCCTGCTTCAATACAAATATTTAGTCCTTCTTCTGCCGTAATTGCATTGTTTACTTTATCTAATAGCTCTCTAGGAGCTCCATTAAGGGCTAAGTAATATATAAAGGCCTCCATCCTACCATCACAGACCTTACTATGGGTGTTGAATACACCTATCGATAGCTTTGAAAATTTTCCAACATGTCCTACTAAAGTTATGGATTTAAACCCTTTATTGTAAATATATAAAATGCTATCGCCTATATAGTTGGATATCTTAACTCTACCCTCTGATAATCCTAGTGAATCTGATATCTTCTCACCGTAATTACCTGGAACTAATACAATATTATCTGTTCCATAGGTCTCCTCTATCATATCTACTTCCATATATATGGTTTTAATCAGTGCATCCTCTGACATAGGATAGACTATTCCCTTTGTTCCAATTATTGATATACCACCTTCAATTCCAATGTTCTCATTGAAAGTTTTTTTACCGATTTCCTCTCCTCTTGGTGCGTATATGCTTATATCGTATCCTCTGCTTGAAACCTCACTAACCTCTTTTTCTATCATTTTCATAGGTACAGGATTGATAGCTGCTTGTCCTACTTTGCCAAATAAACCTTTTCTCCTAATTCTGCCTACGCCTTTTCCACCATCTATAATAATTTTATTATCTTCCCTTTTTCTAACTTCAGCAAATATTTCCATTCCATCTGTAACATCTGGATCATCTCCCCCATCTTTTACAATAGAGCACGATGCTACTTCTTTTTCAATTTTTTGATTATTTATCTCAAGTTTTAATCTAACTCCTGCTGGAGTATCAATCTCTACATAGCTTATTTTTTGCCCTGTTTCCAGCATTATAGCTGCTGCTTTAGCAGCTCCAGCAGCACAAGACCCAGTGGTATAGCCGCATCTCAACCTTTTTCCCTCTTTTATAACATACATCTCCAATGTCATCTACCAACCACCATGTATAATAGAGCATTCATTATAGATGCGGCTACGTTGCTACCTCCCTTAGTACCTACTGTTGTTATAGAAGGTATTTGAAACTCTCTCAAATATTCCTTTGACTCTTGAGCTCCTACAAAACCTACAGGCACTCCTACTATAAATCTAGGATTTACTTTACCTTCCTTAACTAATTCTAGAAGTCTAAATAAAGCGGTGGGAGCATTCCCAAATACAAACATGTCTATACCTTCTGCTACAGCTAAATCTACTGCACAGGCTGATCTCGTAGTACCTAATTCCTCTGATAGAGGTAGAACTCTTTCATCATCTATGAAGCATTTTAATTTACAATCTGTCTTTGATAAGGCAGTTTTGTTTATTCCCATAGACGCCATTTTAGTATCTGTGAATATTGTACCTTCAGTTTTTATACTATCTTTAGCTTCTTTTATAAAATCATTTTTAAATACTATAATTTTTCTATATTCAAAGTCTCCAGTAGCATGAATCATCCTTTTGGCAACTATAGTTTCTTCTTCAGTAAAGTGTGTATCTCCCATTACTTCCTCAATTATATCCATGCTTTTATCTTCGATTTCCATAGGATTCTTTATGTACAAATTTATTCCTCCTCTTATATTTTATTATATTTGGTTGTTCATATTTCTATCTCACTATGCTAAAGAACCTTATATGGAATAAAATATGGGCACTTATTTATTTCATCCTCGTATACGTGAGACTCTATTCTAAAAACATCTTTTAATAAATTTGACTTTATTATATTGCTAGGACTACCCCATTGGCATATTTGCCCTTCGTTTAACACAAAAATATTATCAGAATATCTAGCGGCTTGATTTAAATCGTGTAGAACCATAACTACTGTTAATTGTAGAGACCTATTTAATTCTTTTATTAATTCAAGTACTTCAAGTTGATATGAAATATCTAAATATGTTGTTGGTTCATCAAGGAGTAATATTTTAGGTTTTTGGGCCAATGCCATAGAAATCCATGCTCTTTGACGTTCTCCTCCTGATAATGTAGCCACATGTCTCTCCCTTAAATTATATAACCCAGTTTTTTCGATGGCCCAATTTATTATATTTTTATCCTCTGCCTTTAATCTTTGTCCAAAATTTAGATGAGGGTATCTACCATAAGAAACCAGATTTTCCACTGTAATGTCGGCAGATATGCTTTTAACCTGTGGAAGTATAGCCATATTTCTTGCTATTTTTTTAGTTGGCATATTATAAATATTCTCACCATCTAGGTGAATTGTTCCTTCAGTTATTTTTAAACATCTAGATAATGCTTTTATTAATGTGGATTTTCCCGAACCATTTGGTCCAATAATAGTGACTACTTCTCCATCGGCTACATGAAAATCAATA
Source organism: Alkaliphilus flagellatus (assembly GCF_018919215.1). Classification (NCBI taxonomy): domain Bacteria; kingdom Bacillati; phylum Bacillota; class Clostridia; order Peptostreptococcales; family Natronincolaceae; genus Alkaliphilus; species Alkaliphilus flagellatus. Next base: position 796,161 of record NZ_JAHLQK010000001.1, on the reverse strand, counting down.
TTTTTTAACACTTCTTTATCACCGTATTTAACTTTAAGGTTCGATGCTTCTATTCCCATTATTTTAAACCCTCCTTTTTTCTTAGTAGATAAAGAAAAAATGGTGCTCCTAGGGCAGACATTATTATTCCTACTGGTATTTCAATAGGGGCAAAGAGGATTCTAGACAATGTATCGCAGATCATCACTATAGATGCACCGAAAAATATTGTCCCGGGAAATAAATACTTATAATCGGAACCTATGAATAATCTCGTCATGTGAGGAACTATAAGTCCTACAAATCCTAATAAACCTACCACACTTACAGCACTACCCGCTAATAATGAAGATATTATTATAAAAACAAACCTTGTTTTTTCCACACTTACACCTAAACCCGTGGCAACTTCATCGCCCAGCATTAATATATTTAACTTATCAGGTAATAATAGTAGGAAAAACATACCGACTATAGCATATGGCAAAATAATATTTACATCTTTCCAAGTTATTGCAGATAAACCTCCTACCATAAATCCTAATACCCCATGTACTCTGTCTGGAAAAAACGTCATAAGTCCATTTATTCCTGCACTTAGTAATGAAGATACTGCAACTCCAGCTAAAACTAGTCTTGTCGGCAATACTCCCTCTCTCCAAGCCAAACTATATATAAAAAGAGTAGCTAAAAGTGCTCCTAAAAAAGCACCTATAGGAACTAAGTAATAATATTGCGGAAAGATTATTAATATTATAAGTGCCATCAGTCCTCCACCCGATGACACCCCTATAATATTAGGACTTGCTAGAGGATTTCTCATTATACCTTGAAGAACAGCCCCAGATAAAGATAAGCAGATGCCTACTAATGCACCTACTATTGTACGTGGAAGTCTTACATTCCATATTATTTGATAGTTAACTGTATCTTTTTGATAAAAGATAGCTTTAATTATTTCTACTGGGGCTATTTTTACAGCTCCATTACCAACGCTTATGAAAAAACTTGCAATAAATAATAATATAAAGATTATTAATACTATAATTTTACGAGGTTTTTCTTCTTCCATACCTACTGACATAAAATTTCTCCCATATAATTAATAGTTTCTCTTATTTAACTAAATCTGTATAAAGATGTTTTGCTAACCCTTCATAAGCCTCTGCATATCTATGATTTGCTTTAAACATATAAAGATCCTTTGGTAAGAAAATATATCTACCTTCTTTTACTGCCTTTAAGGAAGCCCATGCTGGATTTGATTCTACATCCTTTTTAATTCTATCCAATACCGCTTCCATATCACTTCCTGTTGTTTGGACGAATATAAAATCTGGGTCTTCTTCTATTATTTTTTCTAAGCTAAAGTTTTTATCATCTAAAGTATTATTGGATGTATCTGCAATATTAGTTGTATGAAGATCTTTTAACATTTCACCTAAATAAGCATCTGATCCTCTAGCTGTTATACTTTTTGCACTGGCCATCATTATTAATACTTTATAACTCTTATCCTTTGGTGATTTTTCTATTATCTTCTCTATATCCTCTTTAACTTGCAAAGCATTTGCTTGGTAAAGATCTTCTCTTTCATTTAATGCAGTAAATAACCTTACAAGTTTAAAGTAATCATCCTTTACAAAAAAGTCTAAGGCAACAACTCCAATTCCATTATCCTCTAATATAGGAACTATCTCCATTTGAATTTTAGAGTTGCCGTTTAAAATTACTAAATCTGGCTTTAATGATAATACCTTCTCAAGGCTTATTGCTCCTAAAGTCCCTACTATTTCAGCATTTTCTGTTCCCTCTACTATCTTATCCGCCGATTCTTCTATTCTACCAACTACAGTACCTCCATTTTTAGCCCAAATTTCTAAATATGAATTAAAAAGAACTACTACTCTTTCCGGATGCTTATTTAGTGTGACTTGCTGATTTCTACTATCAGTAAAGGTAACACTGTCTTCACCTATCTGTACTCCATACTCCTCTAACATATTTTTCTCTAGTTCATTTACTACCTCCTTATCCTTGCTAGGTTCTACATTATTTGCTTGGTTTGAACATCCTGCTATTGTAGATATTGATAATGCTAACAGTAATGCTAATGCTGCTACTCTTTTTTTCATTTTTCATCCTCCAGTTTGTAGTTTTTTCCCTGGTGGAGGGTAATAAAAAATCCCCAACCGTATAAGTTAGGGATATATCATGCACATAGAAACATTAAGTGCAAAAAAGCAAAAGTCTCCCCTTCCCACCGAAGGTTACTTAATATAAACTATTAGGCAGGTCTCCTGACTTGTGGATCATCCTACTCTCAACACCTTCCCAGATATAATCCAGTGGCTAAGTTGATTTCGTACACACTTACAGTAGCGGGGGCTGTACCGGATTTTCACCGATTTCCCTATTAATCTTACAGAACCTAATGTTTCTTATTTAGTTTTCATTCACTATGTTATCATACAATGGAATTTTATTCAATAAAGTTTCTTTAATAATGTACCAAGCTTGCAATAAAATACATTCTATAGGTGTTATGATGTCCTCTATGAAGAATGTGTTGTTCTCCATTTTATTATTATACTAAGCTTACAATCAGCTAGCTTTGCTGAAATTTCGTGTCCCATTTGTTCGACTAATTCTTTTGTTATAGCCAATCCAAGTCCTGTGCTTTTACCACTTCTTGTGGGGTCAGCTGTAAAAAAACGTTCAAATAGATGGGCTATATCTTCCTCACTTAAATTCCGTGCGACATTTGTAAATGTTGTTGTAATATAACCTTCATACTCCTTTAAAGAGATATACATAAACTCATTTCCATACTTTAAAGCATTCTGTATTAGGTTTGAGAAAATTCTTTTTACTGCATTTTCATCAGCAATAACCAATGATACTTTTTCATCTATATCAATAATAGGCTCTATCTCTTTAGTTAAAAAATCCTTATAGAATGATGCTATTAAATCACACATTATATTATTTATATTTACAGATTTAAGATCAAATTTATATTCCTTACCTTCCAGTCTTGATAAATCATAAAAGCTAGATATTAAACTTTGTAATGACTCAGCTCTTCTTTTAACTATATCTGCATATTCTTTCTTTTCATGGCAAGGTAAGCTATCTTCCTCCATAAGCTGTATATATCCCATTATTGATGTAAGTGGTGTCCTCAGATCATGTGATATATTTGCAATAGCCTGTCTAAGTTCTAAATCCATCCTCTTATGTTCAATTTCTGATTTTTGTTTTTCTTCTAAGGTTTTATTTATTTCCGAAGCTAAATTTTTCATCTCTTTATTAGAAAAAGTAAGTAATATTTTTGAATTAGTATTAGTCTTATTGATTCTACTTAGTTGATTAGTTATATTCTTAACTTCGTTATGTGATAAAATATAAAGAGTGACAAATACGCCACATATAATTATAAGAAAAATAATAGTTAATAGTTGCATAAATGTCACCCTCCGTTTTACTTAATCTCTTTTTTATTAAAGTATAACATACTTAAAATTGTAAATACTACTGTAAATCCGATACCTACTAAAGTCGCAAAACCTAAAGTATTGCTCGCTACAGTGTCAGCTTTTATATTGGATAAGTTTGTTGTAATAAGAAACTTATTAATATTCATAAGTTTTGGAGACACAATTACTGAAAGTAGACTAATAATATTACCAGTCATAGAGAATACTCCGAAGTAAACAAAGCTAGATATTGTATTGTTTTTAAATACAATTCCTAGAAAAGTGCCTACAGATATTCCTCCAATCCATAGTGGGAGTGCTACTAGTAATCTTAGTGAAAAATCTTTAACTATATCTATTGAAAAGTCCTTACCAAGCCCAAACAGCATTGCTCCACTTCCTAAAAAGACAGTTAGTATAATAAATGCTGCTATAGTAGATAGAACAACTGTAGCAATTATCTTTGATAAAACAATTCTGTTTCTAGGTATACCAAATGATACAGCATTTTTCAAAGTCAAATTTTTATTTTCTTCACTTGTAACAATGTCAATCATCATTAAAACTAGAAATAGTGGTAAATTAATTGATTGAATACCTATATACATTAATTCTGAAAGATCCATATTAGCATTAACACTTGTGGCCTTCATCAATATATTAAGTAATAATCCTAAACCGGATATTATAACTACAAAGCTCCAATAGTATAATCTGTTAAAATTTCTATAAAGCTCAGCTTTAATATAATTAAGCATTATAATTACCTCCAATCAATTCAATAAAGTAATTTTCTAAATTGATGCCAGTTTGATTTATGGAGGAGACCATAACTTCATTAAGGACAAGAGCCTGAGTTACTATTTCAGGAGTATCTACATAATCATATAATCTAATTTCATTATTATTTAATACCTCATATTTTTTAGTTTCTAGTTGTTTTTCTATTATAACCGTAGCTTTTTCTGTATTGTCTACTTTAATTGCTAAATGGCGCTTACATTTTCCTTCTAATTCCTTAGACGATATTTGTTCTATAAGATGACCATTGTGAATAAACCCATAGTTAGTTGCGAGCTGAGAAAGCTCACCTAATATATGACTTGATATAATTATTGTAATGTTTTTTTCCTTATTAAGTTTTAGTAGAAGCTCTCTAAATTCTACAATTCCAGTAGGGTCTAATCCGTTTATAGGCTCATCTAAAATAAGTAAATCTGGACTTCCTATTATAGCAAAGGCTAAACCTAAACGTTGCTTCATACCAAGGGAAAAGTCTTTAAATTTTTTCTTCCCAGTATCCTCAAGGCCAACCATTTTAAGAGTATCCTCTACACATTTTTTATCTACAATACCTTTTTGTATTCTATAATATTCAAGGTTTTTAGTTGCAGATAAGTATGGAAAAAAGCTTGGTGTTTCAATTATACATCCTGTTCTCATTCTTGATTTGTTTAGTCCATCATTTGATGTTTCATTAAATAACTCTATATCTCCACCTGATGGCATTGTAAGTCCACTTATCATTCTAAGTAGAGTTGTTTTCCCTGCTCCATTTTTGCCAATAAGTCCATAAATATCTCCTTGCTTTATATCTATATTAACATTATTTACAGCAAGGTGATTTTTGTACTTTTTAGTTATATCTTTTGTCTTAAGTACCGTTTCTGTCACTTAAATCAACCTCCTTCTTCTTGTATGACTATATATTAAAATACAATCTACAAGACGGCATAAAGAAAAACTTAAGAAAGACTTAAGTTTATTCATTCATTTTAAATCCAATCCCCCATACTGTATGAATATACTCTGTATTTGGATCGGCTTTAGCCAGTTTTGATCGAAGATTACTTATGTGAACATTTACTGTATTATCATCACCTAAAAATTCATCCTTCCATACAGCTTCAAATAAATTAGCTTTTGTAAAAACTTTATTTGGGTAGGACATTAAAAGTTCCAATATAGCAAACTCCCTTGCTGTAACAGAAACTGGTTTACCCTTAATGGTAACCTCTACTGTTTCACTATTTAATATTAAATCTTTATGTGATAATATATTTTGTTTTTCGTTTGTATTAGAAAACACCATATACCTTCTTAGTTGAGCTTCTACCCTTGCTAAAACCTCATTAATATCAAAGGGCTTTATAATGAAATCATCTGCACCAAGTTTTAATACTTCTATCTTTGTATCCTGTGCTAATTTTGCGGAAATAACTATAATAGGCATGTTTTTCATTTTTCTTATGTGAGAAATAATATCCTCCCCCGCTATTCCTGGCAGCATTAAATCCAGTAAAACAAGTTGAAAATCATAATATTCAAGGCACATTTTAGCTTCAGAGCCTGAATAAGCTGCTCTTACATTGTACCCCTGCTTACTCAACATTTTGCATAATAGATTATTTATATCTATATCATCTTCTACTACTAATATGTTTATATTATCCCTCATTCTATATACCTCTCTTTGTTCCTATAATTTATTTGCTTTTACATATTTAGTATAGTTTATTACATATTTGCTTTCAATGTTAAATATAAAGGAGACAATTTTTTTGTCTCCTTTATATTTAATCTTTATTTAACTTATCTATTTCCTCCTCGACTAATTTTTTATCTAATCTTTCAAATAAAATACCAAACTCACTTAATTCTTTTTCTGAAATTTAGATAGTTAAAAGAATAATTGGTTACCATTTTTTTATCTTTGGATCACTTCCGCATAATTTACATTTCCTGAAACATATAATACATTTTCCCCCTTTGCCCTAAAGTATCTTGCTATTACATCCCCAGGTAATAATGCAGCTAAATGCCCTAAATGTAAAGAACCATTTGCATAAGGCCAAGCTCCTCCAATAAAAATACTCATATCCTTTTCCTCCTCTTTACTTAATATTTAATTTTAAAAAACAAATAAAAAAACCCCCATTCCTAAAAAATCTTAGGAACGAGAGTTATCTTCGCGTTACCATCCTAATTTACTTGCACTTCGCAGTACAAGTCTCTTTAAGTACGTCATATATTATGATTATACTCTATATTATGTGAATTATAAATATATTATATACCCATTTTAAACTTATACCATAATAATTTGTTTTTCTATTAAAACGCCTATTGCTATCCCAACAGTATATGCTAGTAAGTCACTCCACAAAAATCCGTACCCTAAAATTAACCTGCCAATTGTTGTGTTTCTTATTGTATTTATCCATTGTGATTGATATAACTGACTAACCTCAATTGAGAAGAAAAATAAAAGAGATATAATAGTAATCCAAAAAGTATTTCTTCTATTAAACAAAAATCCAAATATAAAAAAATCATAAGCGCCCATAGAGTATCTCCTAAATAAAGATTAACCGAATTTGGAAGATAATCTGATAAATATCTTGAACCTAAACCCAAAATAATAACTACTAAAGCTAATATGAAGTAAGTAAATCTATTTCTTTCTTTTAGCATTAATTTTTAAATTCCTTTTAAAATCTTTTCTATATTTCGCCGTGTTTTATAAAATGAGCTAAAAGTAAGTCTACCATTCTTCCATAGTTTTTTATTCCATCTTTCTCGCCATTACCCTTAAGGTAAGTATCATTTACCTTATTAGCCGTTTCATTTACTTTTCCTTCATATACTTTCCAAAATTCATTATAATTCCTAATATCTCTTTTTAGTCCTTCTGAATAAGTCGCACTTAAAGTTGCTGCTAGCTCATGGTCTTGTAACGAAAGAGCTTTCATCGAGTGAATCAAAGCTAGTACAGTTCCCGAATACTTAAAATCTATATCTGGATGTGCCGATGCTGTTAGATATGCAATATAATTGGCTTCATTCTCACTGGCAAATCCTCTTTGATGGGCCATCTCGTGAAGTACTGTAGCTGGCAACAGTAAATTCGGAATAGCAGTATTAACATTTACCTCAGCCGTAAACGGAAAATACATTCCAGTAATACCTGTATACAGCATTGGACCTGAAAGAGCTATTGATTTAGGTCTTCCGTAGTTTCCAGAAAGCGCATTTACTGTTTTTCCAATTGATTCATAACCTTTATATGCCCTAGAAAAAACATCTTGGTAACCTCCATCTAAGTGCATCACCCCATCTGAATTTTCCTGTATTCCTGCTCTCAATGCATTTCCCTTTGCGATGAGAGCTTGATTCAATTCATAGAGTTCTTCCTTTAAATAAGGTCGTGTTTCTAAATCTAGCATTACTCCAATGGACATTCGACTATAGTTAACCCCCCACATTAACATAAAGATCACATACAACCCACAAAAGTATGCCAAGGTTTTATAAAAAAACGGAATGAAATTGCCCTTTAATGCCTTGTAAATAAAAAGTATAAGTATTACTGGAATGGCAATTAGATGCCCCACATATAAAATCTCCGCCAAAGAAAATGGAAGTATCCCTGTAATTTGGCTAATACCTTGAATCATCCACTTATTAATGGTACCCGAGTAATACCTTTCTAATATTTCCTGATGATTTCCCATAAATTTATTAATTGAAAAACATAATAAAATCATTATTAGTACCAAAAGTAGATTAAATTTCCTTTTAGACTTGAATTTATCAATGATTAACAAGTTATTCATTTAAAATTTTCCTCTTTTCTATAATTTACAAGTCTAACTAAAAAATAAATCCTTTTTAGAAAATAACCCAAATAAACCACCAGTATGGATAAATAAAATATTCTTGTACTTATTAAAATTTCCTTTTTTTATTTCATTAACCAATCCATACATGGCTTTCCCCGTGTATACAGGGTCTAAAATAACTCCTTCAAGTTTGGCAAGATAATGGATAAACTCAAGCTCCTCTGATGTGCTTTGAGCATACCCTTCGCCTACATATCCGTCTATTATTTCAATTTCATTCTTTGAAAAATCTATAGTTTTGTCAATATAGCTAAAACTTTCTTGAAGAATTCCATAAATTCTATCTTGAAAATATGGGGCATTATCGCAAATATTTATACCAAAAATCTTAGTTCCATGTCCTAACAGTTTGTTTGCTAAAAACATACCACTATAAGTACCACCAGAGCCTGTAGCAAGAACAATAGCATCAAATTTAATTCCCATATTCTTTTCTTGCTCTAGTATTTCTTCCATAGCTGTATAATATCCAAATGTGCCTATTCCATTAGACGCCCCTTCAGGAATTATATATGGCCTATGTCCTTCTTTAATAAGACGGGCTTTAATTTCATCCATAATTTCCATTCTTCTTTCTTTATAATCCTCTGGACTTATAAATTCAATATCTGCTCCTAAAACCTTATTAAGAAAATAATTCCCTTCTAAAGAATCATTCCCGCTACTTCTAAGAACAACGCATGAACGAAGTCCTAGTTTAGATGATGCTGCGGCTGTTGCTCTAGCATGATTAGATTGTATTCCACCACAGGTAATTAAATAATTACAGTTTTGATCTAATGCTTCCTGTATAACATATTCTAGTTTTCGAATCTTGTTTCCTGAAATTTCAGATCCCGTTTGGTCATCTCTTTTTATAAATATTTGAGGTCCACCTAATTCTTTTGATAATCGATCTAGCCTTTCTATTCTAGTAGGTAAGTTTGCAAGATGAATTCTATTTGGTAACTTTATCATTTTTTATCCCCTTTCTTATAATAAGTAATCACTTTATCCTTAATCATTGTAAAAAATAATGTGTTTCTCTAGTAAAATGCCGATTGCTATTCCAACCGTATATGCTAGTAAGTCACTCCATAAAAAACCGTACCCTAAAACCAACCCACCAATTGTTGTATGCCTTATTTCATTTATCCACTGTGCTTGATATAGCTGACTGAATTCAATTGATAAAGAAAATAAAAGGGATACCATAGCGATCCAAAAAGTATTTTTTCTCTTAAATAAAAATCCAAATATAAAAAAAATCATAAGTGCCCATAGAATATCACCTAAATAAAGATGAACCCATTTTGGCAGAAAATCTGAAAAATATCTTGAGCCTAAACCTAAAATAATAACTAATAAAATAAATATGAAGTAAATGATTCTATTTCTTACTTTTGCCATCAATTTTTAAATTCCTTTCAAAAGATAAAATATGTTTTTCTTTTTAAAATGTATTTTGACATATTTTCAAAAAATCCTTTATTTTTCAAAAATACACCAACCATATTCTAAAACTAATACGGTTAGTGTATTTTCATTTACTAGAGATTAAAAATAATGGATTAATTTTACTATGTTCATTAAATTTACAAAAATAAATCTAATATAAAATTATACTATTTGGCTAGGATGTTTTTTAAAAAAGTCTACTCTAGGCTCAAGAAATTTAAGTGAATGCTCTTGTGGATTATCCATAAAATCATATATTGTTTGGAAAATTCTATTCCAATTCCAAAACTTTTCATCTAAATTCAAGTATTCACGTATCATCTCTGTTCCCTCTGGTGCAATTGAATGCATTAGAACTGTAGCTGTCCGAAGCCCATGGAAAGCATCGATTAAAACCTGAGAACGAAGCTTTGAATCCTCATTTTCATCTGCTACTTTCATATTTTTTACCCAACCTTTATTAATATTACGAATATAAGTGTCCATAAGGTTCATTATTGTGTGAAATTCGTATTTATACATTAACTTTTCAAATTCAAGAATTGTTTGATAGGACTCATATAATACTTCATCACTAATATTACCTACTGGTATTCTTCCATTATAATATTGTTGTACAGTATAAAAACAAGAGCGAGCAACTCGATTCAAAACATTTGTCAGTAAATTACCCTCCTTTAACACAGGATCACTATCCTTTTCTAATGCTTTTGGATTAAAAGGTTTAGGCTGAAAACTAGCACTTCTAATTCCAAGGCTTAAACCTAAAAAGTGGGATCTTAATTGCTCGGCAGTATAATAATCAAGTAACTCCCTTGCAGTAGGTGGTTTCACTTTACCACTACTACTCGCCTTTTTATCTAAAAATAGTATATGACTATTTGAAATAAGATTAGGTAATTGAAGTTGCCCTTCTGATGGATGAATTGTTAGCTCTTTATCCTGAGTCGCCATAAACATTGCCATCTCTGCTAGTCCATAGAAATATATATTATCTTCACCTATAAATTGATATACTTCAGAATCTAAAGAGCACCACCACTCTTTCCATGCATCATTTTGATTATTCAATTGGTCAAGATAGGTTTTAGTAAAGGATATAGGTGCCCAAAGAGATTCTGGCCATACCCAAAAAGTAAGGTTATCTATTCCTTCAATGGATGGTGTTGGAACCCCCCATTCAATATTACCAGTTAATCTAAAGGGAACTAATGTTTTTCCTGTACGAAAGCGGATTGACTTCTCCGCTAATAATAAGCAGGCTTTATCTCTTTTTTCTAGATCGTCAAATACCATCATAAAAGAAGACTTTTTATTTTCATCTTGTAAAGTATATTTAGGAAGTTTATCCTGAATTGAGTTTAATAAATCCAGCTGATCTTTTTTTACATAAATAACAGGTGGCTTTAAAAATTCCTTAATAGTCCTTATTAAAGATGGTCTGCAATTAGGTATTCCCTCAAGATATTCCACCCATTTTTCTAATAGATTATGGAAACTATCCAGTTTAAAATACCAATTTGTTACATCCCTCATTTCTGGTTTTTTTCCAGAAAGAGTACTCTTAGGGTTTATAAGATCAACTGGCATATATTGATGACCCAATGAACATTCATCGGCATATCCTTTTTCCGAAGAACATCCTTCAATAGGACATTGTCCAACCACTTGACGACCGTTTAGAAAAACATTAAGATCAGTATCATAAAACTGTGATGTGGTTATTTTAGCAAGATGTCCATTCGAATAAAGTTTTTGAATAAACTCATTAGATACTTCACGATGAATCTCTGAAGAATGTCCAAAGCTAGAAGCTGCAAATAAATTTATATCAATATTATAGAGATTTAAAACCTCCTTTTGACGTTTATAATTATATTGAACAAAATCATTAATTGTTCCTTCAAACTCCTCACTACTGACTAATTGACGATAATGCTCCGATATTGGAGAACCGTAACAATCAGTACCGGAAACAAAAATAACGTTTTCTTTGCCTATCCTATCACGCAAAAATCTGGCAAAGGTATCAGCATGGGTGAAAACTCCCCCTATATGTCCTAAGTGAAGCTCTTTATTGCCATAGGGCATTCCTGCAGTAACTACTGCTCGCTTTGGAAATTTTGGTCTATTGCTTATATCGATAGATTCTTTTATAGTATTAATCTTGTTTTCTATATCCTTATTCATATAACATCCTCTCCTTATATTTATCAGTTATTAATTACTTTTTCATTCTTCTATTACATATTGAAAACTTATTTTTTATAATAAAAAAGCTCCCACCTCCAAGATTTTATAATCTTGAGGACGAGAGCTGTAGCTTCGTGTTGCCACCTCAGTTTATTAATATGTCACCATATTAATCTCTTTAAGTACGGCATGTATTATTTAACATACTTATACTCTAGTTCGTTAACGGGAACAACCGTCACGGCATCATTCCATATATAATAATATGAAAATCCGAGTGCAGCTCCGAGACTTGTTTCAATAAACTATTCCTTGCTCCTTCTCAGCTACCAGAGCTCTCTGTTAAAGAATACTATTTATCTACTCTTCTCTTCTTAGCATTTTATTCTTTAATTATTATAGTATTGTTCAGTATAATATCATAATATTCAATAATTGTAAATATTGTTCTTAATATAATGGTTTCTATATATTAACTTTTTAGTCAAATCTCCCTTAATTTATATTAAGTCCTTTTTCATAAAATAAAATCTCTCATTATCTCCAATACACTCAAAATCAAATTTTTCAAATAGGTTTTTATATCCTGTATGGAGTTTTTCATTTTTATAATTGTGGCTTACTTTTTCTAGATACTTATCATAAACCGGTATAGAGTAAAGTGTTTGAATATTAGCTAATCTACACTCATCAATTACTAATTTAGTCAATTCTTTAATTATACCATTACCTCTATACTCTTCTATTACGTAAAAACATGTAATTATTTTGATGTTTTTGACATCATCATTAATCTTTAATAAATTTTTCATATACGGCGACAATTCCGGATCAATACATTGACACCAAGCAATTGGATTATTATCATGATAATAAATATATCCATCACTATATAAATCACATATTTTTCTTCTAAATTCCTTAGCCTCTGCTATCCCTATACTATCCCAATCTAAATCCTCATGTGCTCTTAAAAAATACGTACATTGACAACTTTCACATTTCTCCCCATCAAAGAGTTTATAAAAATCTCCTATATTTTCCATAGATATCTTTTTAATATAATATTTATTCAATAATGTTTCCCCTCTCAAAAAATGTTGTTGGTATTAAAGAACTTAGCACAAGAAGTTCTTTAAATGCAATGAAAATATGGAATCTTATGTTCATAATATCTAATACAGTGTACTTGCAGCTAAGGTTGTTAGTGCCGCTCTCATTTTATAGGCTTCAATCAGATCCTTGGCTACATACTTTACTCTGTTAGGTTCGATTAACTCTACTCCTGGTATAAGCAAGGTAGCCTCTGCCATTCCACTATTTAAGAAAGCAACCTCTAACTCGACTTTTCCTTCTATCTTGGGTGAAGAAATTGATTTTAATTTATCTGTTAATATTTTTTGCACTTTTTCTTCCATCAATCTATGTACTTTTTTAGGTTGAATACATCCAGCTGTACATCTACTATGGGTATTTTTTACAATAAGTGTCTCTATTTCTGGATTAAATTCTTTTACTTGTTCAGATAAAATATCATCTCCAGATACAAAAACCACAGGTACATTGTATTGCCCAGCTACTAAAGTATTAAACTCAAATTCACCTACAATTTTGCCATTTATTTTAACTTCTGATATAACTGCGTCATGATAAGTATGAGACAAAACACCTGAGGTATTATGCCTAGCATGATATCCTATTAAAAGAGCTGCATCGTATGTATGATCAATTCCCTCCATCATTCTCAAAAGTTTTTGGTTTCCAGATATAAGCACTACATCCTCATCTAATTCTTCAATCAATAGGTTAGTCATTGGACCATGAGAGTCATTTACTAATATTGTAGTCGCTCCTGCTAACTTCGCTCCCTTCGCTGCTGCATTTACTTCGTCTGTCATCAGTTTTCTCGCTCTATTGTAGTCATATCCTTGTGGTGATGTATGTGTACCATTAACTACACCACTAATACCCTCAATATCTGCAGAAATATAAATCTTCATAAATTATCCCCCTATCCCTTTTTAAAATTCTTATCATTTAATACGCTTATTATCTCTTGTTCAGAACCATCATGAAAATATTTTTCAAATAGGCTTTTTTCTAATGGTCTTCCATATTCAATAATTGATTTACTAATTTCTTCAAAATGATCTTTACTTAACATTCCCAGCCATACCCCCTCAACATATTTTTCTAATTTATACCATAACTGTTATATTGCAATTTATTATAATTCAAATAAATTGAAAAATCAAACTAGATTATTCTATTATCTAAAAAAAGAGAAGCCTTAGCCTTCTCTTTTTTCTACAATATTGTATTTTCTAGCCTTAGCTGCAATAGTTTTATGAGTAACTCCTAAAGCTTTTCCAGCAGCATTAAAGCTTTTGAACCTCTGTAAGGCTACTTTTATAATCTCCTTCTCGTACTCTTCTAATGTTGGTATATTTCTTAAGGTACTTAAACCAACACTCATAGAATTTACAATAGTAGTATTATACACCTGTGAAATATAAGTAGGTATTTCATGTAGCTGTATTATTTCTTCTTCTGATAAAACTATGAGTCTTTCCATTAAATTTTCTAGCTCTCGCACATTACCTGGCCAATCATAATGATAAAAAGCTTCTTGTACTTCATCAGCTAATCCCTTTATTTTACCACCTATTTTTTTGTTAAGCTTCTGAATAAAATAACGGCAAAGAATAGGTATATCTTCTTTTCTATCTCTTAGTGAAGGTAGCTGAACGGGAATGACATTTAATCGATAATATAAATCCTCCCTAAACCTTCCTTTTTCCACTTGTTCCTCTAAATTTTTATTGGTTGCAGCTAATATTCTTACATCGCATCTAATGGTTTCATTTCCCCCAACCCGCTGGAATTCTTTTTCTTGTATAATTCTTAATAGTTTCACTTGCATTTCCATAGGCATGTCTCCTATTTCATCTAGGAGTATTGTTCCGCCATTTGCCTGTTCAAACTTTCCTATTTTTTTCTTAATAGCTCCTGTAAATGAACCCTGTTCATGTCCGAAAAGTTCTGATTCTAAAAGAGTTGGAGGTATTGCTCCACAGTTTACCTTTATGAATGGAGCCTCTTTTCTATTACTGGAATCATGTATAGCCTTTGCCACCATTCCCTTTCCCGTTCCACTTTCTCCTCTAATGAGAACCGTAGAAGACACCATTGAAGCTTTTTGGGCAATTAATAAAGTGCTTTTCATTATATGGCTATCTGTAATGATATTCTCAAAGCAACAATTTAAATTTATACACCGCTCTGCTTTGAGATTCTTTTCAAAGGAAGATTCTACTTTCTCAACCTCATTACTCTTGAGTTTATTCTCCCTATAAATACCGATAACTCCTTTGAACTTCTTATCTTTATATATCGGTGAAATCGCTATATTTATCGTAATCCTTCCAGTGGAACAATTTAATCTCCCTATAATCTTTTTTTGGGTTTTAAAACCATTGATTATAACCTCATCATTTTTAACTTCAAAGATACTTCGATTTAATATAGCAATGTTACTAACACTAAATATTTTTTCATAGGCATCATTAATATAGATAACACTTCCCCTATCATCTGTAATTAAAATGCCATCTATCATATTATCAAACAAATAACCGTTCAGAAAATCTATTCTATGATTATCATGCTTCTGCCTTTCAGTAATACTAGTAACCCTTGCCATCTTCATAATCTTTTCTCCCTTCTAACTACATGCTTCTTGAAGCTACAATATCTATACCAGTACCCAAAATATCTTTAATAATAATATCTCCTGCCTTCACAGGACTTTCCACCTCTATAAAGTTTAATCTTTCCATACATTTCCCAATAAGGTTCTTTGGAACAGCACCATTGGTTTTCACTGGAATTCTATTTAAGTGTGCATTTTTAATCCTTACTGTTGAAGTAATTACCCTAGTGGGATTTGTTACTTCCTTTATTCCATATTCAGCTCCTCTAGCACATTTGTTTCCTTCTACTGTAAACCCTATGGCCCCATCATCTATAGGCTTTACTTTTAACTTGCATCCAAGAGGGCATACGATACAAACAATATCCTTTGCTTGCATTTTTACACCTCCTCCCTTTGTAGTTCTACTGTAATTTCTTTTATATCTTTATTTTTTAAATCCTTTATGGCAATTTTAATTGATTCCATTTCCCCTGGAGCTACATGCATTTTTTTTACTCTTTTAATCTCTGATCCATCAGCTTTGACAACCATTTGCATGTTATGATATACATCATCCACCCTCATGTATAGGTCCAAGGCTTTATCTATATTTTCTACTCTTACTTTTTGAGGCACTATATATCTAATCCCTTTCCCTGGGTTTATATTTAATATGGTTCCTTCTTTCTTTAACCGATTCTGTACATATCTAGCCGCATTTTTCCCTGCTCTTCTACTTTCCCCCGTTACCCAGTCAACTAAATCGTGGACATGGACAACATTACCACATGCAAATATTCCTTCTGCCGATGTTTCCATAGATTCGTTTACAACTGGTCCACCAGTAATATCATTTAATTCTATCCCCGCATTAATGGAAAGTTCATTTTCAGGTATTAGTCCTACAGATAAAAGCAATGTATCACACTCTATACGTCTTTCAGTGCCTTTAATAGGCTTTTTGTTCTCATCTACCTTTGCGATGGTAACAGCTTTTACCCGATCTTTACCTTCTATATTGATTACAGTATGGCTTAGTAAAAGTGGAATATTGAAGTCATCGAGACATTGCACTATATTTCTGCTTAATCCTCCAGAGTAAGGCATGATCTCTACCACTGCCTCAACCTCTGCCCCCTCTAGTGTCATTCTTCTTGCCATAATCAGTCCTATGTCTCCAGAGCCTAATATGACAACCTTTCTTCCTACCATATAACCCTCCATATTGACAAAACGTTGAGCTGTTCCTGCTGTAAATACCCCGGCTGGCCGTTCTCCTGGAATATTGATTGCACCCCTTGCTCTTTCTCTACATCCCATTGCCATGATAATTGCTTTAGCATTAATTTTCATCAACCCATCAATAGTGTTGATAGCCGTTATGGATTTATCTTCTCCTAAAGCTAACACCATTGTATCTAGTGTATATTCGATTCCCATTTCCTTTAGCTCATTAATAAATCTTTCGGCATACTCTGGCCCAGTTAGCTCCTCTTTAAATACATGGAGTCCAAAGCCATTATGAATACATTGCTGAAGGATTCCACCTAGCTCTCTATCTCTTTCAATCACTAATATATTATCTACACTATTTTTTCTAGCCTCTACTGCAGCCGCTAACCCTGCTGGACCGCCACCAATTACCACAATATCATAGTTTAGCATAATATTTACCTCCAACCTCTTCTTGCTTTGTCTCTGTCTGTAGCTTATCTGTGATGCCATAAATATTTTTTTGCTTTGTTTCTTCTGTTAAAATATATGATGTTTTCTTATCCTTAACGACTTCTGTAACCTTCATGTTTAACTCTCTAGCTATGATTTCCATCACTCTAGGACTACAAAAACCACCTTGACATCTACCCGATCCAGTCCTAGCTCTTTTCTTAACTCCATCCACTGTTGTAGCACCAACTTTCCTGTGAATGATATCAACAATCTCACCCTCTGTTATGTTTTCGCAACGACAAATAACCCTACCATACTTAGCATCTTTTTTTATTATTTCTGCCTTTTCTTCATCTGACAATTCCATAAAAGGTGTGAGGGGTTTTCTTACAGGATTAAAATCAGCTTTTTCTTCTAGTCCTCCAGCAATATTCTTAAGCATATTCATTATATAATCTGCTATAGCAGGTGCTGCAGAAAGTCCTGGAGAATCTATAGCAGCAACATTAATAAAGCCCTTTGCTTCCTTTGACTCTTCAATGATAAAGTCTCTAGAGGATGTTTTAGCTCTTAATCCAGAAAATGCTGTAATCACTTTATTGAAAGGTAAATTCTTTAGAGTTTTTTCAGCATGCTGTCTTAAGCTGTCTAACCCTTTACTGGTGGTTTCTATGCTCTCCTTTGTTTCAACAGCTTCGGCAGTAGGCCCTAACAATAGGTTTCCATGGACAGTAGGTAAAATCACTATACCTTTTCCATGCTTTGTTGGAGTTTGAAAGATTACACTATTTACATACTTCCCTACACTCTTATCAAATAGATTGTATTGTCCTCGATTAGGTATAATTTCAAAGGTTGGGCTACTTACCATGTTGTGAATCTTATCTGCAAACAATCCAGCAGCATTAATAATATATTTTGCTCTTATCTCATCTTCACCTAAGGAAATTAAGTAGCCATCCTCTACCCTTTGAATATTCTCTACTTGGCTATTTAATTTTACTTCAACATCATTATCCGCAGCATTTTCTGCCAAGGCAATAGTTAGCTCCCAAGGACCTATAATTCCCGCTGTTGGTGAATATAGTGCTCCTATTGCCTCTTCATTTAAATTAGGCTCTTTTTGCAAAAGTTCTTCTCTATTTAAAATCTTCATATTAGGTATTTTGTTTTCTATCCCTCTTTCATATAAATTCTCTATTGTTTTCATTTCATCTTCACTAAAGGCCACCACCAATGAACCGATTCTTTTAAAAGGCACACTCAAGTCTTTACAAACTTTATCAAACATGGCATTCCCCTTAGCATTTAATTCTGCCTTTAATGTTCCAGGTATTGCATCATATCCACTATGAACAATAGCACTGTTAGCCTTTGTGGTACCATTTGCCACATCATTTTCCTTTTCGATTAATACAATTTTTATATTATATTTAGATAATTCGCGGGCAATAAAGCTACCTATAACCCCTGCTCCTATAATGGCTACATCATACATATGATTTTCTCCTCTCTTTTTTTGAAACTCTGTAAAATAAGGACAAAAAATTTCCGATATCGCTAGCTCAATGCTCCATAACGCACTCAATTTTTAACATTAGTTAAAAATTTCAAGTGCTTAAAATACTTCCAGCCTGCTGCTTTCTTAATTATCTCACTATAGGAAAAACTATACTTTCCTAAGCAATAAAAAAAGCCATGCAAAATCTAACCCTATCTATTGATGATAGGTTAGTTTGCATGGCTCTCCAATTCTCGGCCTTTATCTATTATTTAATTAATATATTATATGACTATCTCACTTAAATGTTATCAATAATTATACCACTATACAATTATTTTGTAAATCCAACTTTTATTGATTTTTTAAGAATAAGCTACACATTCTTCTTCCATTATTTCCTCATCTTCTTCCTCTTCCGATTCCCACTTCAAGGCACGGCTAACTGCTCGTTTCCAGCCTTTATATAACTTTTCTTTTTTAGCATTTTCCATAGTCGGACTAAAAACAGTATCAACATTCCATTTATTAGCGATCTCATTTTTATCATTCCAGAAGCCTACAGCCAATCCTGCAAGATAAGCAGCTCCTAGAGCAGTTGTTTCTGTTATCTCAGGTCTATCTACCTGAACTCCTAATATATCCGCTTGAAACTGCATTAAGAAGTTATTAATAACAGCTCCACCATCGACTTTTAAAGACTTTAAGTCGATACCTGAGTCCTCTTGCATCGCCTCTAATACATCTCTAGTTTGATAAGCAATAGATTCTAATGTTGCTCTAATAATATGTTCGGCTTTAGCACCTCTTGTCAGTCCGACTATTGCACCTCTTGCATACATATCCCAGTAAGGTGCTCCCATACCTGTAAAGGCGGGTACCACATAAACACCATTAGAATCTGCTACCTTTTTCGCTAAATATTCAGTGTCCTCTGCATCTCTGATAATTTTAAGTTCATCTCTTAACCACTGAACCGAAGCCCCTGCTACAAAGATACTTCCCTCTAATGCATATTCTACCTTACCATCTACACCCCATGCCAAGGTAGTCAATAATCCATTTTCAGATGGCACAAATTTATCACCTGTGTTTATTAACATAAAACATCCTGTACCGTAGGTATTTTTAGCCATTCCTGGCTGAAAACATGCTTGCCCAAATAATGCAGCCTGCTGATCTCCCGCCGCTCCAGCTATTGGAATGTCAGCTCCACCATAAGTTTGATGATCTGTATATCCATAGATTTCACTAGATGCCTTTACTTCTGGCAACATAGATTTTGGAATATCTAATACTTCTAATATTTTTTCATCCCACTTCAGTTCTTTTATATTATATAGCATGGTTCTTGATGCATTGGAATAATCAGTTACATGTACTTTTCCTCTTGTTAAATTCCATATCAACCAACTATCTACTGTTCCAAATAACAATTCGCCATTTTCAGCCTTTTCTCTTGCCCCATCTACGTTATCTAATATCCATTTAACCTTGGTTCCCGAAAAGTATGCGTCTACCACTAATCCCGTATTATCTCTAATATACGCCTCCATACCTTGTGCTTTTAGTTCATCACAAATAGCTGCAGTTCTTCTACATTGCCAAACAATTGCATTGTATATCGGCTTACCCGTATTTTTATCCCATACGATGGTGGTCTCTCTTTGGTTTGTAATCCCTATTGCTGCAATATCTTGAGGACTTACACCTGTTGTTTCCAATACCTCTCTAGCAACACCACTCTGGGTTCCCCATATTTCCATTGGATCATGCTCTACCCAGCCTGCCTTTGGATAAATTTGAGTGAATTCTTTCTGTGATGTTCCTATTCTTTTACCCTCATGGTCAAATAATATTGCTCTTGAACTTGTGGTTCCTTGGTCTAATGCCATTATGTATTTTTTCAACATTAACTCCCCCTTAGATTCTTAAAATTACAGCTTGCTCTTTTTTACCTATAGCTATAACCCTATTGATTTTATATGGTTTTTATTCAACCACATGGATAGTAGCTTCTTTTTCTTCTACCTCTTCTGTTTCCTCATGTCCTAATATGTATTTGCTAATCGTGTTTTCATATAAATATCCTCCCACAAGACCACCAATGATAGGGCCTATGATTGGTACCCAAAAATACCCATTAGGTGCAGGCAAACCAATTCTTCCCCATCCTGCTAAAGAAGTAAATAGTTTTGGTCCAAAATCTCTTGCTGGATTCATAGCAAATCCTGTTAATGATCCAAAGCTTCCACCTATAATCGCAATGGTAATACCTATTAATACAGCGGCAAAAGGTGCATATTTACCTTTAGGAGCATTTGTATTTCTTTCATCTCCCAAGGCAAATATTACCATTAGCAATATTGCAGTAATAATTATTTCAACAACAAGTGCATGTATGTTGGTCAAATAAGCCTGTGGATAAGTTGAAAATATCCCTGCTGTTGTAACACTGTCTATACTGCCTCTTATTATGCCATTGGCTTGTTCAAATGCTGCAAATGATTTATGGTATAAAGCAAAAGTTACAGCTGCCCCCGTAAAAGTCCCAGCGATCTGTGCACCAATATACGGGATTACCTTCTTCCATGAAAATCCTCTGAATACGGCAAGTGCAATTGTTACTGCCGGATTAATATGGGTACCTGATACTGCTCCAGTAACATAAATGGCCATCGTTACACCAAAGCCCCATATTAAAGCAACGTCCCAATTGTTATACTCAGAACCCATTAGTACCAAAGTTGCTACAGATCCTGCACCGAAAAACAATAAAATAAAGGCTCCAATAAATTCTGATATTAGTTCTCCCTTTAAATTATTTTTCATTTTTATCCCCCCACTCATTTTCTTGATCCTACTTAGATTTACAGCTAACCCTACTCTTTTTCACCTCTCTCTCACCTAAGATTGCTAACGCTTTTCTGAATCTGAAAAGAATCAGAAAAATCGTTGTTGCTCTTGAATACAATTGAATTTAAAATCAATCTTAACCTATATGTAAAATTATTCTTTGTAGATTCCAAGTAGATACCCTTTTATAATTTCCAAATGCTATTATTACTAGATGATACTCCTATTGCACCTGCCTTTAAGCTCTCAATTACATCTTCTTTATCATTGATTAGTCCTCCAGCGATCAGAGGAATTTGAGTTTCTTTACTAATTCTTTTTATAATTTTAGGCATAATTCCTGGTAAAATTTCTATTGCATCCGGCTGCACAGTTTGAATAGATGTAATACCAGTTTCTAAGGATAAGGAGTCCAATATAAATAACCTTTGAATTAAAAACATATTCATATTTTTAGCTTTTTTAATCAAATTGCTTCTAGTTGTAATAATACCATGAGGTTGAATATATTCATTAATATATCTTAATGCAATTAAATCTTTAGAAAAGCCTTCTAATAAGTCAAGGTGAATACATATCATTTTTTCCTTTTCCTTAACCCTGGTTACAATATCTTTTAGATTAAATATGCTTCCTGTTAGTAAAAAGATAATTTCACAGTCCGATTCCAAGGCTAGCTCTAGTTCTTCAATATCATTAACTGCAGCAACAATTGGATTATTTTGAATCTTATTGTAAAATTCTCTTTTAAAATCCTCTAATTTTTTAAATTTTTCCAATATTCTCTCCTCCTACTATAATCCAAGCAAATTTCATGCCAAATTTCCCGAGCAGATGCTTCAAATAGTAAGTTCCACATAGCAACCACTGATTTGTTAGAAATTTCAAATATATTTAATTATTATAATTTAAAATGTTTTATTAATTTTATTGATTTATTGTGAAGTTCGCTGGTACTTTTTATCAATTTTATTAATTATATTATAATTTTGTTGGTAAAAAGTATCAAGCATACAATAATAAAGCCCGTTAATTGGAAACGGGCTTTATTATTGTATTTATTTAATTTTCATTAATATTAGAACTATTTTTCTATATTAATTGCCTAAAATATATATAGTCTAAAGTAAAAAAACTATATATCTGTATTCATATAAATCATTACACCAAACTTAATTTTATCATTTTCTGATATTCTTTCAAATGATGTTACTTTTTTAAACCCAACCCTCTCATACACCTTAATTGCTCGCTGATTAAAATCTGCAACCGTTAGACGAAAGTTTTTTATATGTAATTGATTTTGACCAAATTCCATACCTTTTCTTAAAAATTCAATACCAATTCCTTTACCGCATAAATCTGGTCTTATTCCTAAACCTATATCAATATATTCTTCTGATTTATAAGCTCCAAATTGTTTCCCAACTGGAACTTGTGCAGATTCTCCAAAACAATAGTATCCTATAAGATTGTCTTGACTGTCTAGAACCGAATAATATGAACCATTAAGTAGTTCTTCAATACTCTCTCTACTATCATCCATATTGTAAATAGAATATGGCTCTGTATATCTCCATTTTGAAATCATCTCTGCTTCAATATAGTTCATTTGTTTTATAGTATATTCCATTTTAATCCTTCCTTTGTGTTATCCTTCATGAATACTATGTTGCGCTTTATTATTAAAATCTAGTTGATTTATTGGTAGATATTGACTTGATATTCTTGTCTCAGGATTTTGATCTATAGCATATAAAAATACAATAAATAGCCATTCTAATGGTTTCATTAAAATATAAATAATATCCGCTCTGTTTTTTGTAGTAATAATTCTTGATAGCGGGTATCCATACTTATCATACATATATCTAATATACTTGTGAATTCTAGGTATTCTCTCTTCAATAACTTGTTCAAAGGCATTGGCTATCATAAGTTGTCTATTTACAACTATCTTCTCCCCACCCCTTATTCCATACCTAAGAGGTTTTACTATTTCCCTATGTCCTCTTAAAGCTACTGTACATAAATAGTGTGCATCTACTGATATAGGCGGTGGAGATATTTTTTGTGATAAGGTCCAGTCACTAGTTTCTGTAAATGCCTTTATTATACTATCTGGTTGCTGCCCAAACAGAATTAAGATCATTATTATTATTGCTAATATTGGTAGAGTAAAAAGTAATGCAATAGCTGTCCAGTTTCTGCTATCTAATAATATCCTATTTAAAGTCGCTAAAATCTTATTATTATATACTCTATTCTCAAATTCCTTATCTATATATTCCTGCTTTAGACTTTTTATTAAAACTATAGAACATAGAGTAAAGTTAATTGGAAGTAAAGTAAAATATATAATTGGATCGAATAATGCATATATGTTGTCCAATGCGAGCAGGTACTTAGATAATTGTATTAATATTAAAAACCCTAGCAGATTTCCTATTAAAACAAAAGATATATTTAGGACACTCATCAATGGAGATAGTGATGTTCTCTTTTCTCTAAGAATAAAGTATCCTAGGTACCCAATTACTATAAATATTAATACTGTTGGAAAGTGAGCTATTTGAATAGGAGAATGGATATCAACAATATCAGCACCAGATTGTATTGGCTCTGTATAGTCTCTGAACTCTAAAAAACTCCATAATATAATATTAAAAATAACACCACATACTATAGTCCATATATCAATATTTTTAAGCTTCTTTATCCAACTTTGACTAAATTCCATTTTAAAGTAAAAAGCATTTATAAGTCTAATTATATTTACTACTGTTATTAAAAGTGGAAGTACCATAAATATACATATCAAAATTATATGCATAATATCCCTTCTTTTTCTCTTACTATTAGTTTACTACTTCCATTCAATAGCTAACATACTATAAACAATATGACTTACATAATGGTCATAAATCCATTCAGAGCCCCTAATTAAACCTTCTTTAGTGAAGCCAAGTCTTTCTGGAATAGCTCTACTTTTATAATTATTTTCAGCACACCTAATTTCAACTCTATGTAATTTAAAATTATTAAAAGCATAATTTATAATGTAACTATTATTGATTCCATTACATTTTAGTACTCTGGAAACTTCTGATTAATCTCTGTAAGAACTTCTAGGGTGTACTTATTGAGCCATTGATATTCTTTGTACGTTAATGTTCTAAAATATAAACTTCTGATAAAAGTTTTTGTATTTACAATAAACCAATAATCTTTCGGCCAATTTGAAGGGTTCTCAAAATCAGAAAAATGATTCAACCATTCTTTAACCCTTTCCATAACTAAAATATTTCGTGCAACTACTGATACTACGGCAGTCACCAATCTTTCATCTTCGCCAAATGAATATGCGATATGATTTGTACTGACCTTTGTATAAATAACATTTAATATCTGATATAATTCTTCACTACCTAAATACTTATTTTTGCTTAATTCATCTAAACAATCTGCCAGGTGTGCTACGGAATGTGCCCAACCTTTATTAATTACATATCCTCGTAAATCCTTCTCACTTAAAGCATATTCAACTATTTTTTCATATACTCTAATTACTTCCTTTTCTAATAAAAATGAATTTATATCATTATCATAATAAAGAATTGATGTTAATATTAATATTGAAAATGACCGCATAAAAACTGTGTCTGATTCTGTTTCTCTCAATCCAAAAGATAAGTTTACAAGACACCTTTCTAATATTTCTCTTAATTTTTCATTCGAAATTCGTTTATCAATAATCCACTTTGAAAGTGTGGAGTATATCAGTTCATCTCTCAATTCAAAGTCAATTGATCCAATATGAGTTAACATTGCATCTATTATTTCTTCAGCATCTTCTGAACTGAATTTAAATTCATGCTTATTAATAGTACTTAATACTTCTTTTAGCTGTTTTTCATTCATATCTTTTGCTCCTTTTTAAAATACATTATATTAATTGATAAATCTAATTTCCATAAGTTCTATAAAAATATATTAGACATTTTCCCTAGAAATCCTTTATATAAAATTCGATATATTTTTAATTTTCATCATATAATGAACTTGACGTTACTATTGTATTTACTTATTATGAATTATTATAATAGATAAACAAATAAAAACCCTACTGTTTTAACAGTAAGGTTCATTATTAATATTTGTGCCATAGAAGTTAACGATAGAGTCTACTATTTTCTTATATATTTTGTAATTCAGAAAAACATTTGTCTTTGTTTTCCCATATCCATAAAAGAATATTTCTATTATATGTTCCAAATATATGATAAAAGTGATAGGTTGAAAATCCTGAAAGCTTTGCCAATTCATCAGCACTAATCTCTGATTTTAGATTTTCTTCAATATAGTCTATGGTTCTTTGTAAAATATCTATTGTATCCATTCACTTCCCCCCAATTCGTAATTTAAATTTAACATATAGACGGTCTAAAAATATTTCCTGTATTGCGGAGTTGAATTATCTTACTCTATAGGATAATATAGCTATGTTAAATTATCCATTTTACTATTGATTGAAGCATTACCTATGCAAATATATGTCTATACAAAAAAGCCGCACAAAATGCGGCTTAAAACTATAACCAACTTAACTATTTTTTACATCTACCTACTAGAATTCTTAGGTCTATAGTTATGCTAGATATGTCTAGCTTTATTAAATCATCTTTTTGCTCTTTACTCAAACTTGATGTTAATGGAGTCATTTTTATTAGGTCTTTCAAATTAGATTTATCTATACTGCATTTATAATTAAGTCTTTTTTCAGATACTATCTCTAAATGTTGGTGAAAAACTTCAATAACATTTTTATTAGAATAATTATTACTTTTCATTTTATTTTGTATTCCATATCTTATTTCTTTTAGATATTCCGATTCAGGAATAACCTTAATCACTATACCTTTATTATCTAAAACCCTAATAAACTCTTCATAATTTGCTGGAGACAGTATATTTAATATTACAGCAAATTTACAAGTTTGAAATGGTAAGTTTGATAAATCTGAAACGCACCAAATTATATCATTTCCTTCTCTTGTAGCAATATTTATTCCCTCTTTAGATATATCAATTCCTACAAAATCATATTTATTACTAAGATTTTGATTTTTAGATAGTTGATTTAAATAGTGTCCTTCTCCACAGCCAGTATCCAATATATAATTTTTATTTTTATATAAAGTATATTCATCAACTATATCTACTAGTTCTGTAATCAATCTATCATAAAAGTTAGCATTATATATTTTATTTCTAGATTCAAATAGATCTTTACCATAAATTTTGTTACTACTTCTATTTGCCAAATTAACATAACCTTTTTTTGATATATCGAAGCAGTGATTATTATTACAAATTAAGCTGCTTTTATCGTTTATTTTCATATTATCTTTACAAACAGGGCATCTAAATATTTCAATATTTTTCTCAAATAATAATTTTGCCTTTTCTAATTTTCCGTTTTGTTTCATATCCATAATCTCCTTTTATTTACTATTTAAACGTAAATAGCACGGGATTATGGCTACTTTCTTATAGCTTAAAAGTTATAATCTTTAATATTAGATAGCCACAAACCGTGCGCTATCCTCTTAATCTAATATAATAAATACATCCTCTACAACTCATCATCTTACCTCCTTATTTTAAATGGAATATTAGAAATTTAAATATAAAAATACCTTGAAACATAAACGCAATAGATTTAATGCTCCAAGGTATTTATACTTTATAATAGAATCTAATAATACACTATTTATTAGACTAGTTAATCTTATATATCTATTGGAGCAGTATATATCTTATATTTGTTAAATACATTAAATAAATTTTTCATATAATACCACTCCCATCTAATTGTTTATTTATGATTTTCATTATATCTTGTTTTACACTTATTGTAAATGCCATAGCATTTAATAAATGTATTATTGCAAAATAATCCGCCTCTATTATAAATCTATTACTCTATTTTCTCTTTTAAATAACTCATAATTTCATCCATTAATATCTCAGTTTCACTACCACGTTTCATATCTCTAATTCTGACCTTGCCTGTTTTTATCTCATCTTCCCCCAGTACAATAACAAAAGGAATCTGCTGCTTTCCTGCGTATTCAAGGCTTTTTCCTACCTTTCTTTTATCCATCTCCATATCAGCAGAAATTCCATGTCTCCTTAGTAAGGTTACTAGATTAATGGCTTCTAGCTGTGTTCCAATAGGAACAATATATATTTGTACTGGTGGTTTTTCCATACTAATTTCTTTATATAATAGAGCATTATAGATCACATCTAATCCAAAGGTTATTCCAACTGCAGGATATTCAATACCATTATTTATAAAAGCACCTATGATTTTGTCATACCTTCCCCCAGCTCCCACACTAGATGCTATGCTTCTATCCTTAAGAAATATCTCAAATACTGTACCTGTATAAATTTCAAGACCTCTTGAAAGCCAAGGAGAAAATTTACAGATATCTTGTATACCTGCTGATTTAATATAGCCCCATAACTCATCTAGTTCTTGTATTCCTTGCCTAATAAGCTCATTTTGGGGATCAAATCTTAGGCTCTTTAGAAGTTCTTCACCTTCCATATTTAAAAAATAAAATAGTTTTTCTATATATTGTTTTTCTACATATTTTTCAGTTAATTCTGCCCTAACACCTTCCTCACCTATCTTTTCAATCTTATCTAAGCTCAATATAACACTATTTTCTAGATCTTCAGGTATACCAACGACTTTTATAATTCCAGAGAGAAATTTTCTATTATTAAAATAAATATATACTTCCAGTTCTAACATCTTATAGATATCATTGGCCATAATCATTAACTCTGCTTCTGCCGTTATTGATTTTACTCCTATTATATCTACATCACATTGAACAAACTCTCGGTTGCGTCCAGTTTTAACTGGCCCATCCCGAAATACCTTACCTATTTCATATCTTTTAAATGGTAATCTTATATTAGGATTCATGCCAATTACTCTGGCAAGTGGAACAGTTAAATCATATCTTAGTCCAATATCCCTTTGTCCTTGATCCTTAAATTTGTATACTTCCTTTAATATCTCAGCACCTCCAGCATACTTGGATGCGAGTATATCATAATAGCTAATTATAGGAGTTTCTAGTGGTTGATATCCATAGCTTTCAAATACATCTGTTAGTTTTCTAATTATCTTATTTCTCGCTCTCTGCTCACTTGGCATAAAATCACAAGTTCCCTTTAAATTTCTTAATTCCATTAACATTTTCAATTCCTCCTTCATTAATTTAGTATTATAATTAAAATTATTTGCTATTTAAAAAATAAAAAGAAGCCCTACATGTATTTAATAAAATACCTGTAAGGCTTCCAAAATTATCTGCCACCACAGGTACAAGCACCAATAGCACTTATACCTATGATACAAAATCAAGGTTATAAGTGCTCTCTGTGATGGTGATGAAGTTTTATAGTTACAATATAATTTATATACATATTCATTCACCTCGAACTTTTTTACATTTTAACATTAACTATAATAAATGTCAATTATTTCTTATTTATTAATAATACGTATGTTTATATTCTATACTTATTAATATATCACTATACAATTCATTAGTATTACATTGGGATAAAATTGAAATAAAATCACCTCTACCTGTATAAGTCAGTTCTTCTGTCATTGTAAACATTTATAGTATTTCTAATTTTATCAAATATTTTCATATCAAAATCACCTGTTATTATTTCTTCTTCATATGATGCTTTAGCTATGGTTTCACCCCAAGGATTAATAAGAGCTGAATGACCACCATATATAGTCTCTCCTGCAGTACCACACGAATTTACACAGGCTACAAAAATCTGATTTTCAATTGCACGTGCTTCATTCAATATTTCCCAATGTTTAATTCTAGAAACAGGCCATTGGGCTACAACAAAAAGTATTTTGATTCCTTGTAAAGCTAAAGTACGTACAAGCTCTAAAAATCTAATGTCATAGCATATTATTACTCCACATTTTACTCCATCTAATTCAAAAGTTGTTACTCTATTACCTTTTTTGAAATAATCATCTTCATGCATAAATGAGAAAAGATGTGTCTTATCATATTCAGCGATACATTCACCCTTTTTATTAAATATATATGATGTATTATATATTTCTCCTTCCTTTTCATTTACAACAGAACCGGCGATTATATTCACATTTAATTCCTTTGATAAGTATGAAAACAGCTCTATGGTTTGCTTTCCATTTTTATCGCAAAGCTCCTTTATGTTCTCTACAGGAAAAACACCTGTATTCCATGTTTCAGGCAAAACTATGGTGTCTGGATTTTCCTTTGCAGCTAATCTAATAAGTTCTTCTGCTTTTTTATAGTTATTATCAGGATTTGCAAACTCCATACTCATCTGAACTAAGCCTATTCTCACTTTTATCATCTCCCATAGATTTTTTGCAATAAGACCCTGCTGAATTGACAGTAGGGTCTTTCATTATTGCTTAAATTTTGCTTATTAACAAGGTTACAACATCTTTTTCTCTTAAATTAACTTTTGATTTGACTTGGTTATTATTCACTCTTATAAAACCTTTAGTGATTAGTTCTACAATTTTTTCCCTACTAATATCTTGGATTTTTGAAGATAAAAACTTATCTATTCGTATTTTTTCCTGCAATGTATTAATATAAATTTCTATCTCAGTAATACCATCTTTCTTAAATTGTGCTATTTGAATTTCATCATATTTACTTTCTTGAATCATAAAGTCTTCATCAACATTCTCTAAGCCTGATTTAGCTTTAAATGTATCAATTCCTTTATTCCATGTATGTCCATTTGGACATTTGTATATTGCGAAATAGAATATATTTTTTCCATTGGCATTCTGCCTTCTTTTTAATGAATCTTTAAACTCTACTTTTTTTCCACAATTATGACAATATCTCTCTTCCTTATCTATCTTACCATTGTATATATTCCAATTTAAACTTAATTTCTTCTCCATATTCCTTACCTCCGATAATTTTTGTTTTACGGCAAGGAATATAAAAATAATTTTCTTGTATTTTTATTTTCGGTAATGTATCAATCATAAACTTTTAATATACTCCTTCCGTTTATTGATTTAAGTCCATTACCTTCGTAAAAGGTGTCATATATTCACCACCAATCAATGTATTTTTTGCTTTTATGTACTCTATGGGCAATTTAGAAAAGACCACTCTAACCTTTATTTAATTTAAAATAAAAAAGACCATAAGAAGATATATTCTTCTTACAGTCTAAAATACAAATATCTGATTATTATAATTTAATAAAAACAAAATTAAATACAAGTAGAGAAAATACTTTTTAATAAAAAGCATTCTACTAAAACCCCATATAAACCTTGTTTAATTATGATAATCTATTTTAGTAAGTAAGTTACCTTCTAAATTGCTAATTCCATAGGAGAGTACAACAAATAAACCTAATCCTAATTAGGCACAGTAAACTCTCTTGAAAATAATTATTAATTTTGAAATAAAATTAATATTAGCAATTAGCTGGCTTCATTCCTTACTTCCCTCCTTCTAGATTATAAATACAATAACAGTATATATTAAAAAGTATTACTTGTAAATATATTTTCTTACAATTCCGATTAATCATACATACTTTTATAATAAATATCTATTATTTACATAAACACCTGTGTAGCTCTATCTAATGTATCTGTTAAATAAGCAAGTAATATACCATAATTAGTAATAGGTACATTATTATCTTGGCAAATTTTAATCCTACTAGCCATACTTTTCTTATTTAACATACATGATCCACAATGAATCACCAAATCATAGGACTCTATATCCTTTAGGAAATCTTCTCCCATTCTAAAATGAAAATCTATTTCCTTTTCTAAATGTTTAGTCAAAAATTTTGGAATTTTAACCTTTCCTATATCTTCATGGGATGTATTATGTGAACAGCTTTCCATAATTAGAACCCTTGGATTTTCTTTTTCTTTTAATTTTTCAATAGTTGTTATTCCTTCTAAAAATGTTTTCAAATCTCCCTTTTGTCTGGCCATAATTATAGAAAAGCTGGTGAGATTAATATATCTAGGTACTATTTTATCTACTTCCTTAAATACTTGTGAATCAGTAACTATAAGGTCTATATCCTTTAAGTCCTCTATAGCAGACGCTAATTCTATATCTCTGACTACATAGGATTTTATCCCATGATCTAAGCAATCTCTAATAAGCTGCACTTGAGGTAAAATAAGTCTTCCCTTTGGTGCCTCAGAATCTATAGGAACTACCATTATAATTTTACCACCGTAGGGGATAATATCTCCTATTAAAGTCTCTTCTTTATCCTCTATATTAAGTTTTTTTATCAATTCATCCTTTAAATTTTCTATAGTAGTATCATACTTTGTAGATATAAAGACTACATTCTCCCATTTCTTCTCAAATTCTATATTATATTTAATTTCTTGTAGCCTTTCTTTTGAAACAATATCAACTTTATTGATAACTGTAATGTAGGGAATGTCTCTTCTTTTAAATTCCTTTACAAACTCTAAATAAGACTCCTGTTCAATATCATCTATTGCCATTACGTATATGGCAAAGTCTACTTTTTCTAAGGTCTTTATAGCTTTTTCTACCCTTAAGACACCTAACTCTCCACCATCATCTATACCTCCTGTATCTATAAAAACCACAGGACCAAATGGAATCAGCTCTACTGCTTTAGACACTGGATCTGTTGTAGTCCCCTTAATATCTGATACTAAAGATACATCCTGACCTATGATCTTATTCATAATAGATGATTTGCCTGCATTTCTCTTGCCGTAGACAACTATATGCCTTCTATTTCCTTTTGGTGTATTGTTCATAGATATTCTCCTTAGTTATAAATATAAATCCCTTTCTCCTTGTTTTATTCTATCTATTTTTTCTTGAAGAAGATTCTTTATATCTTCCCTTTCGATGTTTACTATCTCCCTATCTATCATTTGATTTATTACATCTTGAAAATCTTTATTTCCATAAT
Organism: Alkaliphilus flagellatus; assembly: GCF_018919215.1. NCBI lineage: Bacteria > Bacillati > Bacillota > Clostridia > Peptostreptococcales > Natronincolaceae > Alkaliphilus > Alkaliphilus flagellatus. The sequence goes on along the minus strand of NZ_JAHLQK010000001.1, from coordinate 763,593 downwards.
CTAAAGCATACTCCATTAGAGTCATAAGTGCATTAGGTCCACAAACGTTCTGTATTTGCCCTGACTTTGCCAATTGCATAAACCTATCCCCAGTCCTTCCCATCCTATAGCAGGCCGTACAATAGGATGGAATATGTCCACTATCTATTAACTCTTTTATTACTTCAAAGGGTTTTCTATTATCAGCTACTTCAAATTGAGATTTACTTTTTCTATCTTCATTTTCCTTATATCCTCCTACCCCAGTACAAGACCCAGCACTAATTTGAGATACACCATATTCTATTACTTCTTTTCTCATTTCATAGGTTTCTCTTGTGGATAGAATGATCCCTGTAAATGGAACTGCAAGTCTAATAATAGCAACAATTTTTTTAAATTCATCATCTGTTACTATATGGGGGAATAAGCTAAGCTCCATCCCTTCAGCTTTTTTAAGCCTTGGTACAGAAATAGTATGAAAGCCTACACCATATTTCTTTTCCAAATACTCATTATGAAGCATTAGAGCTAATACTTCAAATTTATAATCATATAATCCAAATAAAACCCCTGCCCCCACATCATCTATACCTCCTTCAATGGCTCTATTGAAAGCTGTTAGATGGTAATCATAATTTGCCTTTGGTCCATTTGGATGCATTTTTTCATAGGTGGGTTTATGATAAGTTTCTTGAAATAGTATATAAGTACCTATACCTGCATCCTTTAATTTTCTATAGTTATCTACTGTAGTTGCTGCAATATTTACATTGACTCTTCTAATCTTGCCATTATCATTATAGGTTTCATAGATAGCTTCTATGGCTTCTAAAATGTACTCTATATCACAATTTATAGGGTCCTCTCCGGCCTCTATAGCTAGTCTTTTATGGCCCATCTTTTCTAATAGTTTTACTTCTTCCTGTATTTCTTGCCTAGTAAGTTTTCTTCTTTTAAAATTATTCTCTCTTTTATACCCGCAGTAGACACAGTTATTTGCACAATAATCACTTAAATAAAGTGGAGCAAAAATTACAATACGTTTCCCATATATTTCATTTTTTATCTTCCTGGCTATTTTGAAAATTTCTTTTAGATCATTTTCATCTTCTGATTGAAGTAGAATGGCTATATCTCTATGGGATAAGTCTTCTTTATTATTTGCCCTATCTAATATGTCTCTAACATCTTCCTTTGTTGCATTCTTTGTTTCTTCTAATAAATTATATATATAATTATGATTAATCATATTCTTGTCCTCCACTTTATATTGTCTCCTCTAGACATATCTATGGAAAAACCTGATGATACTATTCTATTCTCTATGCAGCTTCTACATTCGGCTGCTTCATCGCCGGTGCAAATCTTTCCATCATATAAGGAGTACTTTTCTCTCACCTTAGTAGGTGAGAGATTTGGCATAACTACATTGGCTCCTGCCTTTATTCCCTGTTCTCTTCCAAGAGGATGTATTGTCCCTAAAGCTGTTGTTGCTGGCAATAATGAATAAGGTAAAAACAATCTAGTTAAGGCAATTATAGTAATAGTATCCCTAAGTGTACCCCCCTCTTCATATTTGTAGATGGTATCCCTGTGTGGAATAAATGGTCCTATGCCCACCATTTCAGGCTCTAATTCTTTTAGAAACAGGATATCCTTAGCTAGATCCTCTTTGGCTTGTGTTGGTATTCCAACCATAAATCCTGCGCCTACCTGATATCCTATTTTCTTTAGATTCCAAAGGCATTCCATTCTATTATCATAGTTGGAATTTGTATGTATTCTTTCAAATAGTTTTCGGCTGGCTGTTTCATGTCGAAGAAGATACCTATCTGCCCCTGCCTTATAATATTTTTCATAGGATTCATAGGATTTCTCACCTATTGAAAGGGTTACTGCAACATCTGGATATTTATCTTTTATTTCAGTGATTACGCCAACTATCATATTATCTAAATAATAGTCATCTTCTCCCCCTTGTAATACAAATGTTCTATACCCTAAGTTATAGCCTACATCACAGCATTGAAGAATATTCTCTAAAGTTAATCTATATCTTTCCACGTTTTTATTTGAAGCATTTATCCCACAATATTTACAGCCTCTTTTACAGTGATTTGTAAATTCTATTAATCCCCTCATATAGACCTTATCACCATAGATTTTCATTCTTGTTTCATGAGCTTTCTCAATAAGATAGTCCTTTCCAGACTCTTCAATATGATCTAGGATAAATACTAGCTCATCATAATCTAAATTATTGGTTTTATGTAGTTTATCTATTAGATTTATTATTTTCATTTATTTACCTCTGTTAAGTTTATAGTAGATACGGTCCATTTAGCAAAATTACCAAATGAACCGTCCCCTTGACATTATTTTTTATGCACATGTAATAATTCATGATTATCCTTTAGTATATTTTCAAACAATGATAATACTAGTGGATTTTTCTCTGAACTCTTGATATGTGATGTTCTATCAAGCTTGTAAAGTCCTTTAGCTCTTTCCTTTCTCATTTCTGTATTTATAGGAATTGGCTGTCCCCCACCAGCTATACATCCACCTGGACAAGCCATTACTTCTATAAAATCATAATATCTTTCTCCCGCTTTAATTTGCTTTATTAGTTCATCTGTACTCTTTAAACCATGTACTACGGCAACTTTAACTTCTTTTCCAGCTACATTAAAGGTTGCCTCCTTTAAATTTTCCATTCCTCTTACATTTTTAAATAATACATCCTTTGCAGAATGATCTGGTTTGTCTTTTAATAACCTAGTAACTACAGCCTCAGTAACCCCACCAGTAGCTCCAAATATTATTCCAGAACCACTTGCTAATCCAAATGGCATATCAAATGCTTCTTCTTCTAATTGCGCAAATATAATTCCAGCTTCTTTAATAAGAAGCGCCAGTTCTTGAGTGGTAATTACTATATCCACATCTCTCATGCCTTCATGCTGGAATTCTTCTCTAGCTATTTCTGCTTTTTTAGCAGTACAAGGCATTACCGATATCATTACAGTTTCTTTACCTTCTTTCTTGCTTACTTCCTTGTAATATTCTTTTATAACTGCTCCAAACATCTGTTGTGGAGACTTGCACGTGGATATATTATCCATAATATCTGGAAACTTATTCTCTGCAAACTTCACCCATCCAGGACAGCAGGAAGTAAATAGTGGTAGGTGTTCTCCTGAAGTCAATCTCTCTACAAATTCCTTACTTTCCTCAATAACTGTCATATCTGCAGCAAATGCAGTATCATAAACTTCATCAACACCAATGGTCTTAAGTGCAGCTATAATTTTTCCTATAGTTACTTCTCCTGGATTTAGTCCAAACTCTTCACCTAGTGCTACCCTTACGGCTGGGGCTATCTGCGCAATTACTCTCTTTGACTTATCATGGACCGCTTCCCATACCCTGTGATTTTCATTTTTTATGATAATTGCACCAGTAGGACAAACAGCTCTACACTGTCCACAGTTAACACAATTTATTTCAGCTATATCCCTATTAAAGGCTGGTGACACTGTCATATTTGAACCCCTATATGCAAAGCTTAAAGCACCTACCCCTTGCATCTCTTCACATACTCTTACACAGTCACCACATAGAATACATTTATTTGGATTTCTAACTATACTTAGACTACTTTTATCTATTGGGAGTTTTTTTCTAATTTCATCAAATCTAATATCTTTAATGCCAAATCTAATGGCTAATTCTTGAAGTTCACATTTTCCAGTTCTATCACAGGAAGTACAATCTCTATCATGGTTTGCTAGTATCATTTCAAGTATTGTTTTTCTGTACTTCCGTACCTTAGGAGTATTTGTAAATATCTCCATACCATCCTTTGGTAGCTGAGAACAAGAAGCAAATGTATTCCCCCATGTATCCTCCACTATACACATTCTACAGGCACCATAAATACTTAGCTCAGAATGATAGCAGAAGGTTGGCAAATTAATGCCAGCTTTTCTCACTACCTCTAATACGTTTTTTTCTTTATTAAATTCTACATTTCTGCCGTCTATAATCATTGTCCCCTTCATAGCTTAAGCCTCCCTTATGGCTGCAAATGTGCAGGATTTTATACAAGCGCCGCATTTAATACATTTATCTTGATCAATTTCATATAATTCCTTTATCTTCCCATCAATTGCATTTACAGGACAAATTCTGCTGCATTTGCTACATCCTCTGCAAAGCTCAGGACTAATCTCTATTATCTTTAGGCTTTGACAAGTCCTTGTAAGACACCTTTTATCTACTACATGGGTTAAATATTCATCTCTAAAATATTTTAATGAACTAACCACAGGGTTTGCAGCTGTCTTACCAAGTCCACAAAGTGCAGTATTAGTTATTGTATTTGCGAGCTCTTCCAGTAAATCTAAGTCTTCAACTGTTCCCTTGCCTGATACAATTTTCTCAAGTGTATTAAGCATTATCTTAGTACCTTCCCTACACGGAACACATTTACCACAGGATTCATTTTGAGTAAAGTTCATAAAGAACCTAGCTACTTCTACCATACATGTGTCTTCATCCATTATTACCATTCCGCCAGAGCCTATCATAGCACCTACATCTATTAATGAATCAAAGTCCAGTGGCAAATCTAAATGTTCTTGTGTTAAGCAGCCACCAGACGGTCCTCCTATTTGCACAGCTTTAAACTTCTTATTATCCTTAATTCCTCCACCTATATCAAAAATTATTTTTCTCAGTGTTGTACCCATTGGAACTTCAATAAGTCCAGTATTATTTACATTGCCAGTTAATGCAAATGCCTTTGTGCCTGGACTACCCTTTGTACCATAGGATTTGTACCAGTTGGCACCATTCATGATTATATGTCTAACATTGGCAAAGGTTTCAACATTATTTAAAACAGTAGGCTTTCTCCATAATCCTTCTTCCACAGTTCTCTTTGCCTTTACTCTAGGCATTCCTCTTTCACCTTCAATTGAAGCAATAAGTGCACTGCCCTCGCCACACACGAAGGCTCCAGCACCTTGATTTACATGAAGGTCAAAATTCAGACCTGTACCTAAAATATTTTTACCTAGCAGACCAATTTCTCTTGCTTGCTCTATAGCCCTATTAAGCCTTGCTACTGCCAATGGATATTCAGCTCTAACATAGATATAACCTTCAGAAGCTCCAGTTCCATAGGCAGCAATAGTCATGCCCTCAATTATATTATGAGGATCCCCTTCCATAAGGGATCTATCCATAAATGCACCAGGATCTCCCTCATCACCATTGCATATTATATACTTAATATCACTAGAATAAGAAAGAACTTGAGACCACTTCTTACCAGCAGGATATCCTCCGCCTCCCCTTCCTCTAAGGTTTGCATCAGATATTTCCTTACAAACTTCAGCAGGGGTCATTTTATCAATAGCCCTAGCCAGAGCTTGATATCCACCATATGCTATATATTCTTGAATCGATTCAGCATCTATATGTCCGCAATGCTCTAATACAACCCTAGTTTGACTCTTGTAGAAAGGTATTTCTTCTTGCACGGGGTAAATTTTATCTCCCACATTATACATAAGTCTTTCAACTGGTTTTCCTTCTATTAAAGTAGTATTTACAATCTCTTCACAGTCTTCTACCTTAACCTTTAAATATAGAAACTTATCCGGTTCGATTCTAACTAGTGGACCTGCCTCACAAAATCCATGGCAGCCGCTTTTTTTAATTCCTATCCCTTTATCTTCTTCATATAGTTCTATCTTTGCCAATAAACCTTTTTCTTCTATTAATCTCTTTATCTCATCATAAATTTCTAAAGACCCTCCTGCTACACAGCCTGTTCCACCACAAACCAGTACTTGCTTGTATTGCTTATCTAAAGAATCCTTAAATTTTTGAGAAGTATCTATGAGTTCTTTAATACTATTAATTTTCATCTATGCTTCCTCCCTTAATTTATTTAAGAGTTCGAGTATAGATTCAGGGGTCATCTTTCCATAAACCTTATCATTTATAGTAATTACCGGTGCAAGTCCGCATGCTCCAAGGCATGATACGGTTTCAACAGTAAACATCAAATCATCAGTAGTATGCTTTTCATTACTAAGGAATAATTCTTTCTGCAGAGTATTGAGTACAGGTATGGATTTTCTAACATGGCAAGCAGTACCATCACAAATTTTAATGATATATTTTCCTTTTTGTTTTAAGGAAAAATTCTCATAAAATGTTGCAATGCCGAATATTTTGGATGAACTCATATCCATCTTGTTAGCTATGTATTCCAACACTGCCTCTGGTAAATACCTATACTTTCCTTGAATTTCTTGCAAAATAGTAATTATAGAAGATTGATTATTACCATACTTCGCTACAACCTCATCAATTGTGTCTTGCATTTCTACAGTAAGCATAAATTACCCCCTAAGTATTTTTATTGTTTTTGTTATTTTTTTAACAATTGTTTGCATAGTAATTTGCATATAAATTTTAATAACTCTATTTAGCTTTTAACTATGTATTATGGCGCAAACGTACAAATATTCAGAATAATTAAAATTGCAAAACATTTATACCTTAGTGCACTTAATATTTTATTTAATCTCCTTAATGTAATTTTATCAAAAATATGTCCTTAGTCAATATTTTTTTGTGTTTTTTTTAACAAAGTTTTTCTATAGGAGTATATTTCTTATTGGATATTATTATATTTACTTTGTTTTTTATTTAATAATATTTCACTTGTTTATTTTAATATAAAATAAAAAAGGTTGGCTCTGCCAACCTCGAAGTATTATGAGTTATTTCAAACCCTTATTAGATGTAGTGCTGCTAAAACTGTATGCTCTGCTTAGTACCATCCCATTCATATTTCAGCAAATCCATGTATACCACATCTGCAAATTTTCCTACTCTACTATCAAAACACGCATCTTGTAACTACCGCATCGTTAATCTTCCGTTAGGTTAAGTCCCTTCATACTCTAAGTTTTAAAACTATTATTTCTTTATCCAGTTTTTCTTTAATAGGGAAAACATTATTAAATCTTGATAAACATCTCTAAAAAAGGCATACTCTTCTAGTAATCCTTCTTTTTTAAATCCTTGATTTATTAAGCTTTTTATTGAAGCTTTATTTTCAGGATATACTACTGCTTCAATCCTATTTAAATTCATAACTTCATAACCATAGTCTATGATTACTTTTAAAACTTCTTTAATGTACCCTTTTCCCCATGAGTCCATAGATAATTCATAGCCTATTTCTGCTCTCGAATGCCTTTTATTCCAGTTATGATAACCACAAGTTCCTATGATTTTATTCTCTTTTTTAAGTAAAATTCCCCATCTTATTCCATTATTGTTTTTAAAATTCTCATTAAACGTTGTAATTAAGTTTTCAGCTTCTTTAATAGACTTCATTGGAAATCGACCATAATACTTCATAATTTCTTCATTAGAAAATATATTTAAAATAGATGTCGCATTTTCAACTTCAATTTCTTTTAATATTAATCTATCTGTTTCTATTTCAGGAAAGTTCAAATTATTATTGTCTATCATTTATAGAAGCCCCCCTTTAGGTTTTTTGTTTTTAGATTATTACCAAGCTTTTAAATCAGGTGAATTACAATAGCACGAACGTCCATGCTGTGTTATAAGATGTATCCACAATAACCGAAATACCTTTCTATAGCGGTGTACAATTCCTATTTGAATATGTTTATCTCTTTTAACATATAATCTGCATATTCAAGTAATCTAAATTTGTTATAGTTCATTTCATCTAATTCGTTCATATATACTTTCACAGCATCCTCTACAATTTTTCTATATTGTTGTGGCACTATTTCTTTCCCCCAATTCCCACCTTCAAGTTTTGAACATACAACATTTTCCTTAAGATAATATAGTACTCGACATAGATTTAAAGTAATATAAATGGGATTTTCTGTTATTTTTTCCTTTGCATTTTCTATATCATAAACTATTGAATCTATATAATCTCTTCTAGGTATATCACCAAATATCTCTTTAATTTCTTTACCATATAAACAAATTCCTCTATGTTTAACTATTGTTAAATGAGCTGCTAAATCTCTGTCTGCACCTGCACAAATATAGTTACTATCAGATAAATACCTATCCTTATAAGAGTCTGAATAGTGTAATTCAAATGGTGTAGGATAAACAAATTTTCTTGCGTATTTTTCTAAAATAATACTCATTTCAATGCCTTTCTTGGGCAAATTGTTTAAGTGTATTATTGCTTCAATAAGTTCTCTCTTTGCTCTGATATTAATAGGCTCTCTTACTACAACAAGGAAGTCTATATCACTTGTATTTGTATAACATCTCATGGCTAATGAGCCATGCAGATATATGCCGACAATATTTTTATCTAGTACTTTTTTATACCTTTCAACTATAATACCTAATATTTTCATCGGTTGCATCTTATCACCTTGTTCTAATATTTCTTTAATAAACCCCAAATTAATACTTTGATAGTGGATATATCTTATAACATTCTGAGGCTTAGCGATGTCGGACTTTTCCTGTATATATTTAGATTCTGATGTTCGCTAAGCTACTGTTATATGCTGTTCCATTGCTCTAATCTTTTTACTTCTACTATATGTATATAATCCATAATAACTTTGATGCAATTTATCAAAACTATTGATAATAGAAAATAATATGCATAAAAATTATAATGATAGTAATACATTACTTCATCTAATGCACTATATTCTCCATTAATATTAGACATTTCATCCCATCCTTCTTGACAAGTTTCGTAAATGCCACGTTATATGAATTCGCCCAAAGGGCATACATTCAAATCCCTTTGTAGGGCAATTATCACGTTTTTTTCTTTAAAACCTATTCGAGTATATAGCCGCTCTGCTGCTTCGTTGTTTACACGAACAGATATCTGAATATGTTTAACCCAATTATATTTAAAGACTTCGGTTATCACTTGGTTTATTAATACTGACCCTATCCCTCTACTTCTAAATTCAGGAGAAACATTTACAAAGCAGATTTCAGCATATCCATCCGATACAAGCATTTCAAAATAAACATATCCAATTACTCGATTGTCCAACTTAGCTACAATCAACTGATTATAAGGGTTTAACCTACTGACCACCTCTGATCCTGTAAAATAGGCGGTTGTAGGATGGATCCTAATAAAGTCGTTAAAATCACCTGATTGGTAATAACGAATATTTATCTTCTGATTAATCAATTTCAATGGACTAATCAAACTTTTATTGTTCAGAATTAAAGTCTTTTCTGCATTATATAAAGTAAAGTAGTTTGTTTCATACATCCGTTTGCAGTTCACATTTGCATCATAAAAAGCTACTTTTGCCATTTTAATATGTGCTGGTATTTTTTCCTTAAGAGCAGATAATAGATTTACAGCAATCTCAGTCCAGCTGTTTTTCATGGAAACGTACGGTCCTAACAATCTGAGAGTAGACTGTTCTTCCGACACATAAATTCCTAAAAAACCGCAGACTGCACCCCTATCTATGGCGATCAAACATCTTTCTTTGAACGATGGAGTTAAGTCCATTAGCTGTGATTTGATTTCTTCTGGTGAATAGCCTAGCCATGCTATAAAACTCTCATCAACACTCTGACATGACGAAATAAATTTCACCGTTTCTTCCATTAACTCTTCGCTTAGATTCCTAATAATTATTTCATTCATAGTATACCTCCTGTTCATTTCAAGTAATTTTACATAATGTTCGTCTACTCTCCTTAGATAGCTCTTATCTTAGGAGGAATTCATGTATCTGCCTGAATCACTTCCTCGATAAATTTCTCTGGCACATATTTACTTGTATAAGTTTTATTTTCATGCTTAGCTCTGTTTCTTTATTATCTAATCCAATATTTTTATATTATTTATAGAGATAAATTATCCTCTAAGCTTTATTGAACATAAAATATTCTTGTTTCACGAGTGATTTTACCTGAAGTGCTTTTACCTTCAAAGGTTACAACATGAAAATTCGCTGCAAGAAGTGATTCCTTCAATTGTAAAGATAGCACTCCTGTTTTTCCATTAAACTCAGGTTCATAAGCGATACCATCAACAATTACCCTAAAGCTTAATTCATCGGCATAGCTATCTTTCTTCTTAACCTGTGCAGTAAATAGTGGTGTTGCATCCTGAATAATCTCGCCCATTTCAATATATGAAGTAATAACTAATCGATCAACATTGGATAAAGACTTTTCTGCTATTTTTTGAACTTCTTCCATAACCCTAAGATTATTTAATCCAAGTATTTTTTCAATATCAGATTTAGAATATCCTCTTTTAACAAGTTCTAATGTAATATTAGGAAGATCTTCAGCACTTTGAATATCATCAGGCATAGTTGCTCCATCAAAATCAGATCCTAATCCAACATAATCTATACCTACTAGACCTACTACATAATCTATGTGATCAATTAATTTTTTAATATCTATGCCATCTTTAGTATCTCCTAATATTTCACGCCAATAATTAAGATTTATAACTCCTCCAATACCTGCCAGAGCAATAATTTGTTCATCTGTCAGATTTCGAACATGATTTCTTAAGCTATAAACACAAGAATGACTTGCAATAATTGGAGCTTCAGAGGCCTTTATAACATCCCAGAAGGTCTTTTCATTCATATGAGATACATCAATAATAATTCCTAATCTATTCATTTCCTTAGTAACTTCATAACCAAGTTCCGTTAATCCCATATCAATCTGACCAGTCGTTCCTGCTCCTAAAGCATTTGGAGAATTCCATACATAACCAACAGCTCGAACTCCTAAATCATAGTATTGATTTAATAATTCTATTGCATTCCTTTCTTCCAGTGCATATGCTCCCTCAATCGTAGGCACTGCAACTATTTTTCTATCAAATACAGCTTCCTTAATTTCTCTAACAGATGTTGCTATGGTTATGGTGTCAGAGTTGTTTTTTACAGTCCAATACAAAGCATTTAGTATTGCTAGCACTTTGCTATTAGCTTTTATAGTTGAGGTATCATCAGAACCTTCATAGTCTGAAAAAGCTGCAAAATATGCAACATCAAGTCCTCCCACTTGAGCTTTTGATATATCGATTTGAAAATTTGTATCTTCTCCTATATTTATTTTAGGTAATCCAGTTTGCGGATCAACTACTTTCATCATTGTGTCATTATGTGCATCTACTACTATACAATCAAAATGAATTTTAGAGGCGTTTCTCTCTGCTTTTATTTGATCTGATAGGTTTAAAAATAAATCTATTTCATTCATGCCATCTCTCCTTTTTATATCTAGCATAAATCCATATATGTCAGAAAACTATTTAAATTCTATACTTTTTATTCTAGCATTTTCAATGAAAATAATCATGTACAAATATATAAAATTCCTTATGATATAGCTCACTATGGTACATAATAGTTATATAATACAAGAAGAAAAGAGGGTCAAAATGCTAAAACCAGGTTATTTATCTTTATTAGAAAATGGAGAATTGCAAAGTAGAGTAAGTACTTTGAAGAAAATGCTAGAAAATTGTGTTTTATGTCCTCATCAATGTAAGGTAAATAGATTAGATGGTGAAAGAGGGTTTTGTAGAACTTTAGATAACGTAGTAGTTTCTGGAGCTGAACCCCATTTCGGAGAAGAGGAGGAATTAGTTGGTCGTTATGGTTCAGGGACTATTTTTTTCTCACACTGCAACTTAAAATGTGTTTTTTGTCAAAACTATGAAATTAGCCATTGTGGCGAAGGTGAAGAAATAACTCCTAATAAGTTGGCTAATTTAATGCTAGATTTACAAGATTATGGATGTCATAACATTAACCTGGTATCACCAGGACACATAGTTCCTCAAATTGTAGAAGCTATTTATATAGCCGCTAAGCAAGGTTTATCTATTCCCATTGTATATAATACTAATGGATATGACTTAACTGATACCTTAAGATTATTAGATGGAATTGTTGATATCTATATGCCAGATATAAAATTTTCTGATGATACTATAGCAGAAAAGTATTTAAAGGTAAAGCAGTATTATACCATCGCAAAGAACGCTGTAAAGGAAATGTATCGTCAAGTAGGTGATTTGAAAACTAATGAAAATAACATTGCCTATAAAGGCTTACTCATTCGTCATTTAGTAATGCCTCAAAATCTTGCTGGGACTGAAAAAATTATGAAATTTATTGCTGATGAACTTTCTACTAAAACCTACATCAATATCATGGCTCAATATTATCCTGAATATAAAGCCTATGAATATGAAGAAATAAGCAAACAAATATCTGAAAAAGAATTTCAATATGCAATAGACGCTGCTAAAACTGCTGGATTAACTAATATAAGATAAAATAATCCTCCGCTATATTATAATTTTGTATAGATGGAGGATTTTTATAATTTTATTGAATTTTATTAATGTCATCTATTTCTATTCCAATCATTTCAATAAGATATAGAGCATTTCTTGTTGTAGAAATTCCTGGTCTTAACTTATAATCAAAATAGATTTTATTATACTTTTATCATTATGCATGAGACAATATAGGGAACATTAAGTCTCCTGCTTTAAATGGGTTATCTTTTCCTCTCTTAATAAAAAGAGTCGTATCTTCCTCATTTACCAAACTTTTTTCATAAGAAGAAATATTATTTGGAGTAAATCCTAAAACTACTTTCTTAGTTTTATCAGTCATCACTGCATTAATAATTTTATCTAATTTTACTTCTTTTGTGGCAAATACATCTTGCACATATAAAACCTCTTCATTAAACTCACAAATAACCACCGCATCATAGTCCTCAATATAATAAATACTGTCCTTCATAAAATATGTACAATAAAACATTATAAGAGATGCATTATTTTTCATAGAAACCTTTGAGAGAGGTATTGTATTGCAAGCCATATTGTAAACAAATTCTCTATCCTTATCATTATCCATACTCATCTTTCTTATTTTTTCTGGCTTATCCTCTTTAACTTTGTCTATTGAGTATTGATATTCATTGCACACATCAAACCCAAATTTAGGGTAAAAATCAAGAACACTGTCATTAGCAAAAAGATAAATAAGATCACATTTATCCTCCCATTCTTTTAAGACTACCTCCATAAGTGCTCTGCTTAATCCTTGTCCTCTATAATCTTCATCTGTCATAACAGTACCAATTTGTACATATCTCTTTTGCTCTCCTAAAATCAAAAAATCTATGATATTTACCGAAACATTAGATACTACCTTATCTCCATCTAACAAAGAATATGGTATGTATTTATCTCCCCAATAGCCATCCTCATACCATTGTTTAAAATTAAAATCATAAGTTTTTTCTGTTAAACTATTAAAACTATCTCTTAAAATACTGTCATCTTTGTAATTAGATCTATAAATATATCTTTTATTATTAATTAATAAATTCCCACCCATTTTTAGTTTCTCCTTTTCTATATTTACATTATATTCTTATATCTTATCCTAGTATTTTTTATGATACAACCTTAATAACTTTTACTAAATAAAAATGAGCCATAAACTATATAAAACTAATTCATGGCTCATTGAGCTAATTATTTTCTTTTTTGCTGTAAAATAATTCTGTATATACTTTTCTTGGTTATATTTTTTTAACCCAATAGCCGCGTACTCTGCACAAAATCTCATAGAACAAGGTACAATAATTATTTTGCAGCCCATAATTCTATTTCTATTTTCAATTCAGGTAAGCCTAGTGCATTTATATATGCAACAGTCATTGAAGGATATTCTGTTCCAAATAATGAATCCCACTTACCATATAAATAATCCCAATCAATTTCTTCAGTTGCCCAAATATTAACCTTAATTACATTATCGGCAGATAATTGTTGAGATGCTAATAGATCAGCAATATTTTTAAACGTATTCTCCACTTGATCATTAATTGATTCAGGAATATTGTTATCTATATCCACACCTACTTGGCCTGAAGTCACAAAAATATCAGCGTTCTTTGGTATCTTTGTTATATGGCTGTATTTTCCGACAGGAGACGGAATATTTGTAGGGTCTACTCTTTCAATTTTGGCACTATTCTGTTCATTTATCATTTATTGGCACCTCACTTTATTAATTTTATAGTAATTTTTAGAATCAACCTTTCTATTTTTATATATCCTCTACTTTTATCAAGATTATTCTAGGAAAAAATAGCTGTAAAATATCCAACACCCATTGATAAGGATTTTAGTGAATTTTTTTCCTATTTGGATACTTCTTTCTAAGTATTAAAAATTAAATTATAATTTATATGTTTTATAATTTAATTTAATTTTATCATATATTCTTTGCTTATTGCACGTTTGAGAATGCCTCTGTAAAGATTTTGAGCACAAATTATCTTCGCTAGTTGTTTAAGTTTGTCTATTGAAAATCATAATCTTCTTTATATAAAAAGTGGATACTTAGTCTTAAATTAAGTATCCACTTTACTATATATTATGTTGACATATTATTCTTCTTATACTACTTTGAGATAGATAATATTCTTTAGCAAGTTGTTTAACTGATATACCTTCTTTATATTTATTATATATCTCTATATTTCTTTCTCTTATCTCAAACTTTGAACCACTTGATTCACCCCAAGATCTCTTATTTTCAAATTTTCTTGGTATATATAAATAGCCACCATCCATGTATTCTTGAATTAATTCAAGAATATCTTTAGGTAATATATCTTGTGCTTTTTTATATTTCACTTTATCTACTCCTATTTACTTTCGGGGTAAATAATTGAGCAAAAACTACACAAAACACTTATTTAAATTTTTACATAAAACCCCTAACAAATCATGTTTTGATTTATATTACAGTCTTTGCTCGGAGCTTAATTCAATAAATTTGATTAAATTTATTAACATATGCATTCCCCCTTTTAAATTTATTTGTTCTTCATTATAACATAAATATAAATTATACCACCTTTCATATTTTTACATGAAATTTACTAAATAAAAATAAGCCATAAACTATATAAAGTTAATTTATGGCTCATTAAGCTAATTATTTTCTTTTTTGCTGTAAAATAATTCTGTCTATACTTTTTCTTGATAAAAAATATTTTGTAGCAAGAGATTCTTTATCTATGCCCTTATTATATTCTTCATAAATATCTTCATTTCTAATTTTAATTTCTTTTCTTGTGTTAGTCGTTTCTCCCCATTTTTTTCTATTACCTTCTTTTTTAGGAATATATATATATTCTCCATCAACATACTGTTGGATTAAATTTATTATCTCTTTTGGAAATATGTCTTCTGCTTTAATATAGCACATTTTGCTCCTCCTAAATTTAACTTTTCTTACTTAGGATTAAACAAAGGCTATTTACTTGATTATGTTTTTAACACAATAGCCTTTGCTATGTGTTAATAATAAATTTTCTCATAACTACTTGACTCCTTTTTCTCTACTGTTCTTATTTATTTTAAATTACGAATTAATTCTATTCCCATCGAGATGGTAATAAATCATTAATAGTAAGTATCTGATCCTTTTTTATCATTACTTCGCATTTGTAGTTTTCATCATGGATTTGGCAAATAAATTCTCTACATCTTCCACATGGTGGAATTATTGTGCCATCTTCATAAACTGCAATTACTTTTGTTATTCTATTCTCTCCAGCAGTAATCATAGCAGCAATAGCCGCGTGTTCTGCACAGAATCCCATAGAACAAGGTGTATCTATACATACTCCAGTATAAACTTTTCCACTTTCACTCAAAATAGCTGCTGCAACAGAACCAGCATAAGAGTTTTTAGAAAGTTTTCTAGGATTCAATGTATTTTTTGCAATATCATATAATTCATCAAATTTCATAGTCATAATCCTTTCAAGTAAATTCTATATTCAAATTAGTACACAATATATTAATAATACATATTAGTTTGTATGTTTTTTCATCAACATAGCTTTCCTTTGTTTCAATGGTGAAGACGAATAACAGAAATGATATCCTCTATTCAAAATTTCTCCTATCAAAAAATTATTCTCACCTTAAAAAGTTATTTGATAGACTTAATTCTATCTAAATCTGGGCTACAAAGTACTTCAAGATTTTCAAAGATTTTTTCTTCACACCAATCCCACCATTTTAATTTTAATAAATAATTAATCAATTCATCATCAAATCTCTTTTTTATAATTTTACATGGATTACCTCCAGCAATATGATATGGAGGAACATCTTTTGTTACTACAGAATTAGCAGCAATAATTGAACCATCTCCAATATGCACACCAGGCATTACTGTAACATTCTGTCCAATCCATACATCATTGCCAACAATAGTATCTCCCTTAAAAGGTAAATCTTCAAGGGTAGGTGTGGCTTTTTCCCATCCACCCCCCATAATATTAAAAGGATAGGTTGTTACAGAGTTCATTCTGTGGTTTGCACCATTCATGACAAATTCTATTCCTTTTGCTATTGCACAAAACTTACCTATAATAAGTTTATCACCTATAAACTCATAATGGTGTGTAACATGATCTTCAAATTTTTCTGCTCCATCTACATCATCATAATAAGTGTACTCTCCAACCTGAATATTAGGATTTTTAATAACATTTCTTATATAACAAATACTCTTTATGTTTTCATTAGGATAAATACTGTTTGGATTTGGGCCAAATTTATTCATATATCTTATCTCCTTTATAGTTAAATTTAATTTTTACTTAGTTTTACCTTTACATAATTTTTATATTTAAAGCTTCTAACAACATATGCTTTCCTCCTTACATAAAAAAACAAAAATCCCCACAGATGAACAATATCACCCATGGGGATTTTATTTATATAAAGACCTTTTATTACATTCAAATTAAACTTAATACACAATATATATTTAGCCTATATTTTAATTATAAGAAAACAAACATATATTTTTATATGTGTATATTTATAGTTATTCTGTTTATATAAAAGAGTTTAATAGAAGATATTGTTCTTAAAATGCATGATTAAATGAAGTTCTATTCTAGAACTTTTTAAGCATTTCAAACTATTTAATTTTAATAGTTTAATTAAGAACTGTTATATCCATCTCCTTAAATCTCCTTTTTATATCATTATAATTTTAGTTAAGTATATAACCTAACCCTCTTATTGTCAACAAATATTTATTAAAAAACCATATTGAATATCTCATCAATACGGTTATGAATTAAATACTTGTATATTTATCTCTTGGAGCAGTAGGTATATATTTTTTATTATTTAAGTTAAATAAATTTTTCATTGTACTACTCCTCTCTTATTGATTAGTTGTATTTTAATTACATTTTTTCTTCATATTATTGTCAATATACTTATATAATCTTTTTAAATACATCAGAAATATTAGTATTTATAACTATGTTTGCTTGCTTATCCCAAGGAGTAGGAGTTTTATTAATTAAAACTAAATGTTTACCTTTAAAATATTTTAAAAAACTAGATGCTGGATAAACAGTTAAGGAAGTTCCACCGACTATTAATGTATCTGCCTTACTTATACTATCTATTGTTTTAGATATAATATTATCATCTAGTTGTTCCCCATAGAGAACAACATATGGCTTTATAACACCACCACAAGCACATACAGGTATGTCTTTAGAGCTTATGACATATTCTACATCGTAAAACTTATTGCATCCAATGCAATAATTACGATTTACAGAGCCATGTAACTCTAAAACATTTTTACTACCAGCCTTTTGGTGCAATCCATCAATATTTTGTGTAATAATTGCTTTTAATTTACCAATATCCTCTAATTTTGCTAGTGCTATGTGTGCATAATTAGGCTTTGCTTCACGATATATCATTTTCTCTTTATAAAATTTGTAAAATTCTTCGATATGTTTAAAGAAAAAATTGTGGCTTAAAATTTCCTCAGGACTATAAAGTAGATTAGTTTTTTTATTATAAATACCATCTGCAGAGCGGAAATCTGGAATTCCAGATTCGGTAGAAACCCCTGCCCCTCCAAAGAATACTATGTTTGTAGAGTTGTCTACTATTTCTTTTAACTTATCTATACTCATAAAACTTTTCACCTCGCTATGCCTACATTATACCAATATTTAAGTACTTAAGCTAATTTAATAAAAAAATCCACGATGATACTCAATTATATTATCGTGAATTTTTTTACCAAGATTATTCGTAGGCATAATACCCACGGTTAAATTTAATATATATCATAATTTTTCATATAAATTTTAAACCTAGAGATCTTATCAAGGATAAGGTCTTGTCGCTACTAAATCCTATGTCCCGCAAAAAGTTCTGTAAGGACAATTTGAAGGTTTAGGTAGCTTTGCATACTCCTCTTGGTCTTTTGAATGTTCATATGGTCTTGAAATCACATCAAGAAGCTTTCTCATAACACTAAAATCACCTTTGTCACCAGCTGCTATTGCCTCTTCTACCCTATGGTTTCTTGGAATTACTGCTGGATTAGACTCCTTCATCAGCTGATGTACTAGTTCCTTTGACTGTGGCTGCCTTTTAAGTCTTTCTTGCCACACCTTATACCAATTATCAAATTCTGTACTATTAAACATGTCTTTATCCTTATTCTTATTAAAGGTCAATGTAAGGAACGTATTAGTATAATCTTCGCTGTACTTTTCCATCATATTAAGTAAATCTTCAATGATGGCCTTATCTTGTTCTTCTTCATTAAATATTCCAAGTTTTGATCTCATTTTAGATAACCAATTTAAATAATATAACTCAGAGAAATTAGAAATAGCATCTTGAGCTATTTTTATAGCATCTTTCTGATTTTCATGCAATAAAGGTAATAAGGTTTCAGCAAATCTACATAAATTCCATTCAGCCATAATAGGCTGATTTTTATATGCATAACGTCCCTTAATATCAATGGAACTAAATACAGTATTTGGGTTATAATTATCCATAAAAGCACAGGGACCATAGTCAATAGTTTCTCCACTAATGGTCATATTATCAGTATTCATAACACCATGTATAAATCCAACGGTTTGCCATTTAGAAACAAGACTAGCATGAGATTTTATTACTTCATTAAGTAAATTAAGATACTTATTCTCATCATCTTTTATATTTGGAAAATGTCTTTTTAATGAATAATCAGCCAGCTCTTTAAGTTGATTCGTACTACCAAATTTCGATGCATATTCAAAGGTACCAAATCTAATGTGACTAGAAGCTACACGAGTTAATATTGCGCCTTCTTTTTTACTTTCACGAATTACAGATTCACCAGTTTTAACTACTGCCAAACTACGTGTAGTCGGAATGCTAAGGCCATGCATGGCTTCACTTATTATATATTCACGAAGCATAGGTCCAAGCACTGCCCTTCCATCTCCTCCACGAGAGTATGGAGTTCTTCCAGAGCCCTTAAGCTGAATGTCATATCTTTCATCCAAAGGTGTTATTTGCTCACCTATTAATAATGCTCTGCCATCTCCTAGCATTGTAAAGTTCCCAAACTGATGACCAGCATAGGCTTGAGCAATAAAAGCGCCATCTTCTATAGTCTTATTACCTGCAAGTATTGACACACCTTCATAGCCTTCAAGGGCATCACTATTTAACCCTAGGGATTTTGCTAAAGGATAGTTGAGAATAACTAACTTAGGTGAGCGTACTGGGTTTAAATTAATTTTGCTAAAAAATATTTTTGGTAAAGTAATATAGCTGTTATCTAAGTTCCAGCCCATTTCTATAACTTCTTTTTTATTAGTCATTTTATCTCCTACTTATTTTATATTTTTAGTGTGTAATTTGTATTATATAAATTAATATACCCTTATTCATAATTTAAAATTACTTTGTTTTTTCTTAATACAAAAATATTACATTCATTATGATATAATACAACTATAGAACATATATTTGGGAGGTGTAATAATGTCCCCTGAAGAAAAAGCATACATTGCCAAAAAACATCAGAATTCATTCACATATATAACAAAATATGATGATGCAATTAATCTTCTAAAAGAGATCGAACCCTATCTAATTATTACTCAAAAAAAGCTAAGAGCCCAATTAATTATAAATGAATATAAAAATGTGACTCCAAGAAATGGCAGATACTCTGCAAAATCATTGAAATTAAAAGAAGAATTTTATAACAAATTTAGAGCTATTAAGTAAGTATATAATAACTATAATTTATTCAATGTTTTAGATTTCAAAACACAAAAACCGTACTGTCTTCACAGTACGGTTTTATTTGTTATTTGGTGGAGGCGAGGGGAATCGAACCCCTGTCCGAAGGCCCTTTACCACCAGATTCTACGAGCGTAGTTGTTGTTTTAAATCTCGTCTCCTCTGTCGTCCAACAACATACTACAGATTTGACCAGCCCTAATTGTACAACTTAAGGTCAAGGCATCCATTAAGACGTTCCCCGCATAGATGACGTTTCTATCCTAACGGCGGGAGGTTAGGGAGAAACGAGCTGCGCTATTAGGCAGCTAAAGCGTAATTATCGTTTGCGTTTATCTTTAATGCTCAGTTTTTGACGTGCTCCCAAGCAAAACACGGCTCGCTACTAATGACTCCAAACCCCCGTCGAAACCAGTACGCCCCCATAATTATAGTGGAACAAAATTACATTTTTTGTCTTTGACGTAACTCTTTGTCTATTCGACGCTCAGCATCCTTTTTGGCTATATCTTGGCGTTTGTCGTAATTCTTTTTACCAATACCAATGCCCAGCTCAACCTTTATCAATCCATCCTTCAAATAAAAACTCAAGGGGATTAGGGTATATCCTTTTTGCTGAACATATCCAATAAGCTTTCTAATTTCACTCTTATGAAGTAGAAGTTTTCTTACTCTTAAAGGATCTTTGTTGAATATATTTCCCTTTTCATAGGGACTTATATGAACATTATACAGGAAAACCTCGCTATTTTCAACACGAGCATAGCCATCCTTAATATTAACTTTTCCTTGCCTAATAGACTTTACTTCAGTGCCAACCAAAACAATACCTGTTTCAAAGGTTTCCTCAATAAAGTAATCGTGCCTTGCTTTTTTGTTAGCTGCTATTAGTTTTCGTCCTTTACTAGCCATGCTTTTCACCCTTTATATATTCTTTACTTCACAAGTGTTACTGATATATTTTATCATTAATATAGTCATTTGTCAATTCAGACCATATTAGTATGAATAATCGGGCATAACCCGATTATTCCGCTAAAGTAAAATCTATTTCTCTTTGCGCTATATCAACCTTACTCACCTTTATTTTCACAACATCGCCCATTCTATATATTTTTTTCCGTCTTTCACCTATTAGCATATGCTGTTCACTATCATAAATATAATAATCATCAATTAAATAACTTAAACGAATTAAACCTTCTATTGTATTGTCCAACTCCACGAACATACCAAAGGAGGTAACTCCTGAAACAATACCTTCATATACTTCGCCAATTTTATCGGCCATGTACTCTGCTTTTTTCAAATCTTCAGTTTCTCTCTCAGCTTCATCCGCAAGCCTTTCTCTTGTTGAGGATTGATCTGCAATATTAGGTACTATTCCACCTAATTGTTCTAATCGCTTATTATTTAGTTTTCCGTTAATAGACTCCTTTATAATACGATGTATTTCAAGGTCTGGATATCTTCTAATAGGTGATGTAAAGTGACAATAGTATTTTGCAGCCAATCCAAAGTGCCCTAGGTTATGTCCAGCATACCTAGCCTTTTTAAGAGATCTAAGCATCAAAGTATTTATTAATCTTTCTTCCTTAGTGCCTTCTATTTTCTTTAGTAAATCTTGTAGAGTTTTAGGATGAATCTCCGTATTTAATCCCTTTAAATGATAACCAAAATTATGAATAAACTTATTAAACTCTTCAAGCTTTTCTAAACTAGGATCTTCATGCACACGATAAACAAAAGGAGTATTTTGCCAGTAGAAATACTCTGCCACAGTTTCATTACAAACTAACATAAACTCCTCTATCATACGATTAGCAATACGTCTTTCGTATTTTCTAATCTCAATTGGCTTGCCTTTGTCATCTAGAATTACCTTAGATTCTGGAAAATCAAAATCAATTGCACCTCTATTTTCTCTGCGGTTTCTTAATATTAAACAAAGACTCTCCATCATTTTAAACATATCTACTAAATTCGAATACTTTTGCTTTAACTCTTGATCATCTTTTTCCAAAATATCAGAAACATCTTCGTAAATCATTCTTTCGTCTATATTAATAAGACCTTCTACAATTTCGTGGTTAATAACTGTACCTCTATTATCTATTTCCATAAATACAGATAAAGTTAATCTATCTACCTTTGGATTAAGGCTACAAATTCCATTTGATAATTTACGAGGCAACATAGGAATAACTCTATCTACTAAATAGACGCTGGTCCCTCTTTCTAAGGCTTCTTTATCTAGAGCCATTCCTTCTCGTACATAATGGGTTACATCTGCTATATGTACGCCTAGTTTATAATTACCGTTTGATAGTTGTTCTATAGAAATGGCATCATCTAAGTCTTTTGCATCGGCTCCGTCTATAGTTACCATAGGTATAGATCTTAAATCTTTCCTATTTGCTTTCTCTTCTTCTGGTACTTCCTCTCCTACCTTAGCAACCTCAGCCTCCACATCTTGAGGGAAATCTGGAGTCAATTTATACTTTTTCATTATAGAAAGTATATCTGTACCTACATCATTTTTATGTCCAATTACTTCAATAACTTTTCCTTCTGGATTTCTTCTTGCCTCTGGCCACTTAGTAATTTCGCAAACTACCTTATAGCCTTCTTTTGCACCATTTGTTTCGCTTTTAGGAATAAAAATATCTACATTTATTTTAGGATCATCAGGAACTACGAAACCAAAGTTTCTACTATCCTCGTATATACCAACAACTTCTGTATTGGCTCTTTCTAATATCCTAATTATTTCTCCTTCAGCCTTTCGTGTTTCACTATTTATTACATTTACTCTTGCTACTACTCTATCATTGTTCATAGCACCATTCATAAAGTTAGCAGGCACAAATACATCGGATACTTCAGGTCTATCAGAAATTATAAACCCATATCCCCTTTGGTGTACTTGTAATCTCCCAACAATTAATCCCATTCTCTCTGGGGCACCATAGCGCTTTTTTCTAGTTTTAATAATTAAACCTTCCCTAACCATATCATCTAATAAGCTGGAAAAATCATCACTTTGTTTTCTCTCTATGTCAAAAACATTTCTAAGTTCTTCTTCTAGCATTGGACTATAGGCTGTTTCGTACATAAATTCTAATAGTTTTTCTTTTACTGACAAATTAACCCCTCCTTTTCCTACTAGTATTATTGCCAAATTATATATATTATTAGCTATTAATCATAATTTTATTGTTAAAATGTAAATTTATCCTCTAACTAACATCCTAAAAAGTCTATCTATGCATAGGCTTTTTCTATAAATAGTATATAATTACACGATTTACGATTAAGTTAAATATGTACATAAGTGGAACTCCTATAGAAAATTTCTTCTTATTTATTTTATGCTTAAATATAATCATACCAATCATAATTCCAGCTGCGCCACCAATAAATGAAATAGTCATCAATGTAAACTCTTGTATTCTCCATTTTTCCTTTGAAGCCTTATATTTATCTATACCCATTAATACAAAGCCAACCAAACTAATTAGCAATATATATATACCAAAAATTTGCTCGCCTCTAGAATATGATAGTAAAAGCTGATTAATCATACTTTATTCTCCTCTCTTAGCATTCTAATAATATGTAAGTCCTAATCATTAAACATATATTAACTTGAATATTTTGCCAATGCCCTATATCAAGAAAAAAGACTCTCAATCTTTTAGATCAAGAGTCTTGAGCTTATCTTATTTTATCAGATTCATAATTATTCCTGCACCAAATTTCACAAATAATGGAGCAAATACTACAGAAACAATTGTCATAAGCTTAATTAAAATATTGATTGATGGTCCAGAAGTATCCTTAAATGGATCCCCTACAGTGTCACCAACAACAGCAGCCTTATGAGGTTCACTTCCTTTTCCACCATGATTACCTTCTTCAATGTACTTTTTAGCATTATCCCATGCACCACCTGCATTTGCCATCATAATAGCCATTAATACTCCAGCCACTAATGAACCAGCTAAAAGTCCTCCAACAGCATCTGCTCCTAATAAAACTCCTGTTAAGATTGGGGCGATTACAGCAAGTAAACCAGGCACTATCATTTCTTTTAAAGCAGCAGCAGTACTAATATCAACACAAGTTGCATAATCTGGCTTTGCTTTTCCTTCCATAATACCAGGGATTTCTTTGAACTGTCTTCTTACTTCTTCTATCATTTGGAATGCTGCTTTTCCTACAGCTTCCATTGTCATAGCAGAGAATAAGAATGGTAGCATACCACCAATTAGCATACCTGCAATTACGGATGGATCCATTAGGTTAATTCCTTGTAATCCAACTGCTTCTGTGTAAGTTGCAAACAATGCTAAAGCAGTTAGTGCAGCAGAACCGATTGCAAAGCCTTTACCGATAGCAGCTGTTGTATTACCTACAGCATCTAGTTTATCTGTAACCGCTCTTACTTCCTTTGGAAGCTCGCACATTTCTGCAATACCACCAGCGTTATCTGCAATTGGACCATAAGCATCAACAGCAATTGTCATACCTGCAGTTGCAAGCATCCCTACAGCAGCTAAAGCTATACCATAAAGTCCCGCAACCCCAAATGCAATTAGAATTCCTGCAGAGATTAAAAGAATAGGAGCAGCAGTCGATGCCATACCTACGGCTAAACCACTGATTATAGTTGTTGCTGGACCTGTCTCAGATTGCTGTGCTATTTTCTTAACAGCGGCATAATCTCCAGAAGTATATACCTCTGTAATCTGTCCGATCAAAGTACCTACTATTAAACCTGTTACTACTGCTAAAAATCCTTTTAAATCTCCTAATAGTCTATTACTTAAGAAGAAAGCAGCAACTACTGTAATAATACCAGCTACATAAGTACCCATTTTAAGAGCTTTTCCTGGATCAGATTTTTCATCACCTTTAACAAAGAATGTACCAATAATAGATGCAATAATTCCAATTGCTGATAAAGCCAATGCAAATACAGCTCCATTTTTGCCATAAGCAACTAAACCTAAAGTAATTGCAGAAATAATTGATCCTACATAGGATTCAAATAAGTCTGCTCCCATACCTGCAACGTCTCCTACGTTGTCACCAACGTTATCAGCAATTACTGCTGGATTTCTTGGATCATCTTCTGGAATACCAGCTTCAACTTTACCAACAAGGTCAGCTCCAACATCGGCAGCCTTTGTATATATACCTCCACCTACACGACCAAATAGAGCAATAGAAGAAGCTCCTAAAGCGAATCCAGTAATAATTCTGGCTGCTTCAATCTCTCCTACATTCTTAGTGAACACTATGTATAGTGTACCAACTCCTAAAATACCAAGTCCAACAACAGTCATACCCATTACAGCACCACCAGAGAAGGCTACGCTTAACGCTTTATTCATTCCACCTTCTTTAGCTCCATTAGCTGTTCTTACGTTAGCTTTTGTTGCCACTTGCATTCCAATAAATCCTGCTAAAGCTGAGAATAGAGAACCAACTATAAATGAAATAGCTGTTTCCCAATCAATGCCAAATCCTAGTATTACAAATAGTACAACTACAAAAATAGCTAGAGTTTTATACTCCCTTGTTAAGAAAGCCATAGAACCTTCATGAATGTAAGAAGCAATCTCTTTCATTCTATCTGTACCAGGAGATACCTTGTTGATTTTACTAATGAGCATATAAGCAAATATAAGTGCTACTACCCCTACAATGGGTGCTAAAATCATAAAGTCCATTGATGATAATCCTCCTTCTATTCAGTTTTCTTTTGTTTTATATATCTATTGAATTGCAACCAACGCAATAGCTATAACTATAAATAAAACTGCAGCAATTTTAGTAACCTTGGCTAATAAACCATCAAAACCTCTGCTTTGTTTAGCCATTAGCTGTGCTCCGCCACCAAATGCACTAGAAAGTCCTTCACTTTTACCAGATTGTAATAAAATACTTCCAATAAGTATAAGACACGCTATTACTTGAATAATCATTAGGAATATTCTCAATTTTCACACCTCCTATATTATAGTTAACATTCATATTGTAACATAGCAAATTGGTAAAATCAATCAAAAATATTTGTTTCACCTGTTTAAGAAGGGATTCTACAGTTTCCTAAGGTAATGAATAAATGGAAAATAATATAACGAGGATGCTAGTATCCTCGTTATATTATTGGTATAATTTTACAATATTATTCTAAGCCATTAATTTTTCGCGTATATATTACTATTTTTTTAAGTTGTAGAATACTTCTTCTCCTAAATATTGTGCAGTAAATCCAAGCATATCTTCAATTCTTAATAATTGATTATATTTGGCAACACGGTCTGTACGAGCAGGCGCACCAGTTTTAATTTGACCAGCATTTATAGCTACTGCCACATCTGCTATTGTAGAATCTTCACTTTCTCCTGAACGATGAGAGATTACCGCAGTATATCCAGCTCTCTTAGCCATTTCAATAGCGTCTAATGTTTCTGTTATTGTACCAATTTGGTTTAGTTTTATTAATATTGAATTAGCCGTTCCTGCTTTAATACCTTTTTTTAGTCTTTCAGTGTTTGTTACAAATAAATCATCTCCAACTATTTGAATCTTTTTACCTAATCTTTCAGTCATTAAATTCCATCCGTCCCAGTCTTCTTCGCTTAGTCCATCTTCAATTGAAATGATAGGATATTTATTAATTAACTCTTCATAGAAATCAACCATTTCTGCAGCAGTTTTTGTAACACCTTCACCAGATAATTTATATACTTTTTGATTCTCATCGTATAATTCTGTAGCTGCTACATCTAATGCTAACTTAATATCTTCTCCTGGTGTATATCCTGCCTTTTTAATAGCTTCAACAATTACTTGCAGTGCTTCTTCGTTTGAAGCTAAGTTAGGTGCAAAGCCACCTTCATCACCTACACCAGTAGCTAGACCTTTTTCCTTAAGAACTGATTTTAAATTATGATAAACTTCAACACCCATTCTTACAGCATTTGTAAAGCTTGTAGCACCTACAGGCATTATCATGAACTCTTGAATATCTACATTATTGTCTGCATGTGCTCCACCATTTAAAATATTCATCATAGGTACTGGTAATTG
This sequence comes from Alkaliphilus flagellatus, assembly GCF_018919215.1. NCBI lineage: Bacteria > Bacillati > Bacillota > Clostridia > Peptostreptococcales > Natronincolaceae > Alkaliphilus > Alkaliphilus flagellatus. The sequence continues at coordinate 736,250 of NZ_JAHLQK010000001.1, read as the reverse complement.
TTTTGCATTTACTCCACCCAAATATTGGAATAGAGGTAATCCTAAAGCCTCTGCCGCAGCCTTAGCGACCGACATAGATACTCCTAATATAGCATTAGCACCAAGTTTTCCTTTGTTTGGTGTACCATCTAAATCGATCATAATTTGATCAATAGCTACTTGGTCTACTGCATCTAACCCAATTATTTCTGGGGAAATAATTTCATTTACATTTTCAACAGCTTTTTGTACTCCTTTACCTAAGTATCTTCCTTTATCACCATCCCTAAGTTCTACAGCTTCAAATGCTCCTGTGGAAGCTCCTGAAGGAACTATTGTTCTTCCTACTGCACCACTTTCTAAGTAAACTTCTACTTCAACAGTAGGATTTCCTCTTGAGTCCAATACTTCTCTTGCATAAACATCACTTATAATTGACATATGTAAATCTCCTCTCTATTTTTGAATTAAACTTTCTCCAGTCATTTCAGTTGGTTTTTCTTGATTTAAAAGTTCTAGTAATGTAGGTGCTATATCTGAAAGACGTCCATCTTCTTTTAGCTTTATATCTCCTGCCCCAACTATAATTAAAGGAACAGGGTTTGTTGTATGAGCTGTTATAGGTGTTCCATTTTTTTCGTTAATCATATCTTCTGAGTTTCCATGATCCGATGTAATTATGGAGCTACCACCTTTTTCTATAACCTTACTAACAACCTTACCTAAACAACAATCTACAGTTTCTAGTGCTTTTACTACTGCATTTAAATCTCCTGTATGTCCAACCATATCAGGATTTGCATAGTTTACTATTATTAAATCATATTTATCTTCATCAATTTTCTCAATAAGTTTATCTGTTAATTCATAGGCACTCATTTCTGGTTGTAAATCATAAGTGGCTACCTTAGGCGATGGAATAAGTAATCTATCTTCATTTGAATTCGGAGTTTCAACTCCTCCATTAAAGAAGAAAGTTACGTGAGCATATTTTTCTGTTTCTGCGATTCTTAGCTGATTAAGTCCTTGCTTACTAATATACTCCCCTAAAGTGTTTGTTAGAATATGTGGTTCGTATGCAACTTTAACTCCTTCAATAGTTTTATCATAAAGAGTCATAGAAACATAATTTAATGGAAAATAACCATTATCTCTTTCAAAACCGTCAAAATCAGTATCAACTAGCGCTCTAGTTATCTGTCTAGCACGGTCTGGTCTAAAGTTAAAGAATATAACTCCATCTCCTGATTCTAATTTGTCATAGTTTCCGGCTGAATTGGGTATTACAGTAGGCATAACGAATTCATCATTTTCTCCTAATGAATATGCTATCTCTACAGCATTTAAAGGATTATCAGCGATTCTCCCTTCGCCTAGTACCATAGCATCGTAGGCTAACTTAGTTCTATCCCATCTTTTATCTCTATCCATAGCATAGTATCTTCCAGATATTGTAGCTATTCTACCTATTCCCATTTCATTAGTTTTATCCTCTAAAGCGGAAATAAATCCAATTGCGCTTTTTGGTGGTGTGTCTCTACCATCTAGAAAGCAATGTATATAAACTTCATTTAAACCTTCTTTTTTTGCCATATCTATCAATGCAAATAAATGCCCAATATGACTATGTACACCGCCATCAGAAACTAATCCCATTAAATGTAGTTTCTTACCGCTATTCTTTACAGAGGAAATTAGCTCTAGAAATTTAGTGTTCTTATAAAAATTACCTAGTTCAATTTCTCTAGTAATACGGGTAAGTTCTTGATAAACTACTCTACCAGCTCCAATATTTAGATGACCTACTTCAGAGTTTCCCATTTGTCCTTCTGGTAGTCCTACATCTAATCCACTAGCTGAAATTTGTGTATTAGGATAATTATTTATATAACTATTGTAGTTTGAAAGTTTAGCAGCTTTTACAGCGTTTCCAAATTTACTTTCTCTTATTCCGAAGCCGTCTAAAATAATAAGAGCAACAGGCTTTTTCATATTTATCTTCCTTCCTAGAAATTGACAATTCCTAAAAACTCTTCCGCCTTTAGGCTAGCGCCTCCAACCAAGGCTCCATCAATGTCTGTTTCATTCATAATTTCAGTAGCATTAGAAGATTTAACACTACCGCCATATTGAATTCTAACTTCCTCCGAAATCTCTGATCCATATTTTTCTTCAAGTAAAGATCGAATATATGCTATTACTTCATTTGCCTCCTGAGAAGAAGCAGTTTTTCCTGTACCTATGGCCCAAACTGGCTCATATGCAATTACTATATTTTCCATATCTTTATCATCAATATTTTCAAAAGCAGCTAATATTTGTATTTTAATGATATCAAAAGTTTTGTTATCTTCTCTTTGTTCCAGAGTTTCTCCAACACATACTATTGGATTTAATCCATTTTCAATAGCCTTAGCTACCTTTTTATTAACAGTTTCATCTGTTTCATTAAAGTATTGTCTTCTCTCAGAGTGACCAATTATTACATAATCAACTCCTACATCTTTCAACATATTAGCTGAAACTTCCCCTGTAAATGCTCCCTCATCTTCCCAATGCATATTTTGGGCTCCAAGCTTAACTTTTGATCCTGCTAAAGCTTTTTTAACCTCACTAAGCACAGTAAATGGACAGCATACAACTACTTCAACATCAGTTTTGCTTACTTCATCCTTTATTTGATTTACAAGCTCTAATGCTTCATTAGTTATTTTATGCATCTTCCAGTTACCAGCAATAATAGGTTTACGCATATTTTACACCTCACCTTATTTATTTTCTAGCACATCTATTCCTGGCAATATTTTACCTTCTAAAAATTCTAAAGAAGCTCCTCCCCCTGTAGAAATATGTGTCATTTTGTCTGCAAACCCTAATTGTTCTACAGCAGCAGCGCTATCCCCACCACCAATTATTGTAGTTGCTTTACTATTTGCTAATGCCTTTGCTATTTCCCTAGTTCCTTTAGCAAATGCAGGCATTTCAAATACCCCCATGGGTCCGTTCCAAATTACAGTCTTTGCTTCTTTTACTTTTTTGGCAAATAGCTCTCTAGTTTTTTCGCCTATATCTAGGCCCATTGTTTCTCGAGGAATACTATTACTGTTCACAGTCCAGTGATCTGCATCAGCAGCAAATTCCTTTGCTACAACTGTATCGATTGGAAGTAGTAACTCTACATTTTTTTCCTTAGCCTTTTCAATTAAATTAGCAGCTAGACTTACCTTATCCTCTTCTAGTAGAGACTGTCCTACTTCGTAGCCTTTAGCCTTAAAGAATGTATAAGCCATTCCTCCACCAATTATTAATGCATCAACCTTATCTATCAAGTTTTCAATAACCCCGATCTTATCCGAAACTTTTGCTCCACCTAATATTGCAACAAAAGGTCTTTCGGGAGATTCTAATGCTTTGCCTATAAAGCTTACTTCTTTTTCTATTAAATATCCCATAGCTGAAGGTAGGAATTTAGCAATACCAGCAGTTGAAGAGTGTGCCCTATGAGCTGTTCCAAAGGCATCATTAACATATGCATCTCCTAAGGAAGCAAGCTCTTTTGAAAAATCCTCATTATTTTTTTCTTCCTCTTTACGATAACGTACATTTTGAAGTAATAAAATTTCACCTTGTTTTAATTCAGATGCTAACTTTTTAGTTATATCTCCAACTACTACATCATCAGAAGCAAATTTTACTTCTTTTCCAATTAACTCTGAAATTCTTTTTGCTACAGGTGCTAATGAATATTTAGGATTCGGCTCTCCATCTGGCCTACCTAAATGAGACATTAAAATTACAGACCCTCCTTTATTTATTATGTACTCTACAGTTGGCATAGCTGCTCTGATTCTTATATCGTCTGTAATATTTCCTTCTTTGTCCATTGGTACGTTAAAATCACATCTTACTAGGATCTTTTTACCTTCAACATCTAAATTTTCCACTGTTCTTTTATTAAGCATTTACATCCATACCTCCTTGGAAATAAACAATCCATTAGTATATAACATTAACCTATTAGTATATGTTATTGTTATATATATGTTACCACATTTTTCTACAAAATTAAATCCTTGAACATAACATTAAATATATTTTTTTATAACGCATAGGAAAGTATACATTGCTTTAATGTATACTTTCCATAAGTTGCACTATAGTAAAAATTTCTTTAATTTAAACAAGTTTTCTTATAATCCCTTAGCTACAATATGACTAGTAAGATCTACTACTCTTGCTGAGTATCCCCATTCATTATCATACCAAGCCACTACTTTTACCATAGTACCATCTATTGTCATAGTGCTTAATCCATCTATTATTGTAGAGTGGGGATCTTGCTTATAATCGATAGAAACCAGTGGTTCTTCAGAATACTCTAGTATACCTTTTAGCTCTCCTTCTGCCGATTTCTTAAATACTTTATTTATTTCTTCTTTACCTACTTCCTTGCCTAACTCTAATACTAGATCTACAACTGATACTGTAGGTGTTGGGACCCTCATTGCCATACCACTTAGTTTCCCTTTTAATTGCGGAAGTACTAAAGCAACAGCTTCTGCAGCACCCGTAGTAGTAGGTATAATTGATTCTGCCGCTGCCCTTGCTCTTCTTAAATCATCGTGTGGTAAGTCTAAGATCCTTTGATCATTTGTGTAAGAATGTATAGTAGTCATAAGCCCTTTTTTAATAGTAAAGTTTTCATCTAATATCTTTGCCAAAGGTGCTATACAATTAGTTGTACACGATGCATTAGAAATTACACTGTGGTGTAGTGGGTCATAATCTTTCTCATTTACCCCCATCACTATTGTAATATCTTCATTTTTTGCAGGGGAAGATATAATTACTTTTTTAGCACCCGCAGTAATATGTTTAGAGGCATCCTTTTTACTTCTAAAAATACCAGTTGATTCTATAACAATGTCTACACCTAATTCACTCCAAGGTAAATTTTCTGGATCTCTTTCTGCAAAAATCTTAATTTCCTTACCATTAACAATTATGGCATTGTCTTTATAATCTATTTCTCCATTAAACTTACCAAATAGGCTATCATATTTTAATAAATGAGCTAATGTTTTAGGATCTGTTAAATCGTTAATAGCTACAATGTCCCAATCTCTCTTATTCTCAGATGCTATCTTAAATACATTTCTTCCAATTCTTCCAAAACCATTTATTGCTACTTTAATACTCATAATAAAACCTCCCATATTTTATTTAAAATTTTTCTAATATCATTGTTGCAGCAGCCTCATCAGTTACCAGTATCATAGACTTTTTTAAACTTGTAATTGCTAATATTGCCTCAGCTTTATTTCGTCCACCAGCCACTCCTATTGTGTTGGGAACTCGCTGGAAGTCTTCAAGATCAATGCCTATTGTCTTTGTCTCGTGTACAATATTACCTTCTTGATTAAAATAATAGCCAAATGCTTCAGATACTGCATTTGATTCTGCTAGTTTTTCAACTATATCCTTTTGAAGTTCGCGTCTTCTCGCCATTGTATCTGCTCTTCCTATACCAAATACCAACAAATCTACAGATTTTATAGTTTTAATGACTCTTTCAATTTCACGGTCTTGTAAAAGTATTTCCATAGTTTGGTTACTTAATGTATCAGAAGCATGTAATAATTCGTAACTTCCATTTAATCTACTAGCTATTTCAGCCGCTATAGTATTTGCCTGAGTTTCGACTTGTTTTCCAAGACCACCTCTAGCAGGAACTATGTTTATATTTTGCTTTTTTGTATGCTGTGTTATTCCCTTAGCAACAGCGGCCATAGTAGTACCACCAGTAATACCTACTTTTGTATTACTAGTTGCAAGCTTTTCAATTAACTTTGCAGTTGCTTTTCCTAGATCACTTAATACAAATTCATCTTCTTCCACATTGCCTGGAACAACTATAACTTTACTTATTCCTAACTTATTTTTTAGCCTATCTTGAATTTCTCCAATTCCGCGCATAGAGTAAATAAAGTCCTTTAGCTCTTCCGCTACAATCTTGCCTTCGTCTGTAATTGTCATACCTGCGGCATCTACATCTACTAACCCTTGATTTTTCAGAACATCTACTTCTGTTCTTATTATCCGTTCACCTATAGAAAGTTTATTTGCTAAATTCCTTCTACCTACTGGCTGCATCAAATATATATTTCGAAGAATATTATATCTTTTCTCTAATATTGGAAAAATTTCTGGTACAATTTTTTTTTGAAGATTAATGATATTCTTCATGATCCACCTTCTTTCACCTCGGGACGTTTTTAGTCCCCCGAAGACTTATTGTGTCCCTGTTTGGTTATATTATACAATATTTTAAAAATACAATCAACTATATGTAGAATAAAAGTTGTATAAAATTAAAAAAATATTACCTACCAATTTTCTACTTCTTTTAAAAATGTCCAATGTTAATAAACTTATACTCTAGTAAGCAATAAAAAGGTCTAGAATAATCAAGCAATCCCTATAATATTAGGATTGCTTAATTATTCTAGACCTATTTCTAAATCAATAATTTTTAATACCTTTTTCTCTTTGAAGATGCTAATATACCCATCTCATCTCTATACTTTGCTACAGTTCTTCTTGATATATTTATACCTTTAATCTTCAATTTATTAACTACTTTATCATCACTTAAAGGCTTTTTAGGATCTTCTTCATTAATTATATCTTGTATAAAACTCTTTATACTTTCTGATGAAATGCCTATACCTTCATTTCCCTCTACTCCACTAGAAAAGAAATATTTTAATTCGAATATACCAAGTGGAGTTTCGATATACTTACCATTGGTAGCCCTACTAACTGTAGACTCATGAACTTCGATTTCATCCGCAATTTCTTTTAGTGTCATAGGTCTTAAATATTTTTTCCCCTTTTCAAAAAAGGCCATCTGTTTTTTTATTATTACTTCTGCAACCTTATAAATAGTTTGCTTTCTTTGCTCAATACTTTTAATTAGCCAAGCTGCAGAATTAAATTGCTCATTTAAAAATTTTACAACATCAGAATTTTCATCACTAGAAGTCATCATTCTTTTATAATCCTCACGAATGGTTAGTCGTGGTCCGTTGTAATCATTAGTTAATATTGTGTACTCGTTTCCTATTTTTTTAACTACAATATCAGGAGTAATATATCTATTTTGATTGGGTGTAAATCTTCTACCTGGTTTTGGCTCTAAGGTTTTTATAAAATCGCAATATTGCTGAATTTGGCCAATACTAACTCCTAATTTCTTAGCAATGTAAGGATATTTATTAGAAGCAATTTCAGGAAGATAGTCTGCAATAAGTTTATAAATTTTTTCATCTTTTATTTCTAAAGAGCGTAATTGAAGTAATAAACATTCCTCAAGAGTCCTTGCTCCTACACCTGGAGGATCAAAAGTTTGGATTATTTGCAAAATACTTTCGACTATATGTTTTTCTTCTTTAAAATAGTCAGCAATTTCTTCAACAGTAGCCATCAAATATCCTCTATCATCTAGACTATTTATTATATACTCTCCTATTACGAAATATTTTCTATCTAATAAAGTTAGATGATATTGAAATAACAGATACTCCTGTAGTGTAGATTCTCTTGAAACAATATTTTCATAGTTAAATTCATTTTCTTCATTATAATAACTACCTCTTGTATATTCGTAGTTGTTGAAGTCTTCAATATATTCCTTCCAATTAATTTCTTTAATTTTATCTTCTTCAGTTTTTTTATCTGATATATCCTGTCTTTCTTTCTCAACATTCGCTTCTAATACAGGGTTTTTTTCTAATTGCTCATTAATATATTTCTCCAGCTCTAAGGAATTAAATTGTAAAATTTGAATAGCCTGTTGCAATTGTGGAGTCATAATCAATTTCTGGGATTGCTCTAGTTGTAAGTTAAAACCCATTCTCATATAGATCACCCTTCTTCAAACTTCGTATAGTGCCATTATACCATTTAACCTGAATTTAATAAAGTATTTACGTAATTTTCTTTGGATTGGCATAAAGATTGCATAATAAAAAGTCCCTACTAAGGGACTTTTTATTCTTCGTTTATCTTTCACCTTTATCATAGGCTTTACCTGCTGCTTTTGGTCCAACAGATTGTCTACTGAATATTACAAGAGCTACAATTGTCAATAGATAAGGAAGGGCAAAGAAAAATTCGTTTGGTAATTTTCGTAGAAATGAAAAACTATTAGAATATATACTAAATATTCTAGAAAAACCAAAAAACAAACCTGCACCCAGAAGTCCAGCTGGTTTCCATCTACCAAATACTAATGCCGCAAGTGCTATAAACCCTGTACCACTAATACTCATAACAGTATACTGTGTATCTTGAGTTAATACCAGTATTCCTCCACCAAGTCCTGCTAAAGCTCCCGATACAATAACACCGATATATCTCATCTTCTTTACACTAACTCCCATACTGTCTACCGCATGTGGATGCTCTCCTGTTGCTCTTAGCCTTAAACCAAATGGAGTCTTGTACAGAATATACCAAGCAGCTAATACTAAAATAAACGCAAGATATACTGTAGGATAAATATTAGTAAAGAAAATATCTCCTATTACTGGTATATCACTTAATACTGGATAGGTAGTTTTTCTAAAACTTCCACTAAATGTTTGTGTTCTTTGTTGTCCAAATATTATCTGTGCTAAGTATATCGTCACGCCTGTAGCTAGTAAATTAATTGCTGTTCCAGATATTATTTGGTCTGCATTTAAATTTATACTTAAATATGCATGTATAACTGATATCAAAGCTGCAAAAGTCATACCTGCAATAAGAGCTAACCAAGGTGCAAATGGTACTGATCCATGTAAAAAAACAAGTGCTGTAGCTGCTCCAAAACCACCAAACATCATTAATCCTTCAAGAGCAATATTAACTATACCGCTTCGTTCAGAAAACAATCCACCTAAGGAGGTTATAACAATTGGAGTAGAAAAAATAAGTGTTAATACTAACATTGAGTAAATAGTTTCCATTATTTTTCAACCTCCTTAACTTTGACCTTTTCTAATGCCATTTTTATGCCATTTCGCATAGCTATAAAAATAACTATAGAAGCTATAATTATAATTGCAATATCTCTAGGAATTCTGTTTATTTGCATAATAGGTTGTGCGGCTTTAAGTGCTCCAAATAGTAACCCACCTAATACTGAACCAAAGGCTGTACTTCCACCAATTAATGCTACAGCTATACCATCAAAACCATAGTTTTCAAAACTACCTAAAACACGCCCATATCCAAATGTTCCTGATACTAAAATTGCTCCTGCAAGACCTGAAAAAGCACCTGCTATAGCCATAGATAAAGCCGCATTTCTTTCAACTTTCATTCCAGCGTAACGAGAAGCAAATGGATTGTATCCAACTGACTTTAATTCATATCCAAATGTTGTTTTCTCTATAATAAACCAAAAAGCTAGAACTGCTAAAATGACAACTATAAATCCATAATGAAGCCTTGAATTATTAGTGAGACCAGCTAAAAGATCACTTTTTAAAAGACTAGCTGCCGGAAGATCAACTGTTCTAGTACTTGTACTACCTGGAAGACTTCTAATAAAATAGTTTGTAGTATAAAGTCCTACATAGTTTAGCATAATAGTTACAACAACCTCACTAACATTAAATTTAGCTTTTAATATACCCGGAATAAAGCCCCATAAAGCTCCTGCTAAAGCTCCTGATATTATAACAGCTGGCAAAAGTATTGACTTTGGTAAATTAACAGTTAAAGCAACATAAGTTGCCATAAAAGCACCAAGCATTACTTGCCCTTCAGCACCTATATTAAATAAACCTGTTCTAAATGCAAAGGCTACAGATAAGCCAGTTAGTATTAAAGGCATTACATATACAAAATATTCACCTATATATCTGGCATTGAAAATTTCTTTATTTGTTCCAATATTATTTACATTGATTCCAGTAATTGCTCTTACAAGTGAAATAAATAGATCCTTAGGATTTAAACCAGTAAATAGCATGATTAAAGAACCAACTAAAAAACCAAGTAAAATAGCAATTATAGGAATAATGAAACCATGATTTTTTTTATTCGCTATAAAATTTTTAATCTTATTCATCGGAAATAGTGCCTCCTTTTTTAGAACCGGCCATCATTAAGCCAAGCTGATTTTCATCAGTATCATTAGTATTTACAATACCAACAATTTCACCTTCATATATAACTGCTATTTTATCAGAAAGATTTAAAACTTCTTCCATTTCAAGAGACATTAAAAGCACGGCTTTACCTTTATCTCTTTCCTGTACTAAACGATTATGAATATATTCAATAGCTCCTACATCAAGCCCACGAGTTGGTTGAGCAGCAATTAAAAGTTCTGGAGAACGTTCAACCTCTCTTGCAATAATAGCCTTTTGCTGATTTCCTCCAGACATACCTCTAGTTTCAGATAAACTTCCTTTACCACTTCGTACATCAAACTCTTCAATAAGAGTATCAGAATACTTTCTAATCTCGTTAAAATTTAAGATTCCGTTTTTCGAAAATGGCTCCATAAAATATTTTTGTAGAACCATATTTTCTTCTAATTTAAAATCTAATACTAGTCCATATTTTTGGCGGTCCTCTGGTATATGTCCTATTCCCTTTAATGTTCTATTTCTAGTGCTTTCATTTTCAATAGGCTCACCATTAAGTAAAATAGAACCGCTTTCGATTTTTCTAAGTCCTGTTATAGCTTCTATTAACTCAGATTGTCCATTTCCATCTATACCTGCAACACAAAGTATTTCACCTGCATGTACTTTTAAGTTTAAGTTTTTAACAGCATCGAGCTTACGATTATTCTTTACAGTTAAATTTTTAATTTCTAAAACTACATCTTTAGGCTTAGCTGAAGTTTTTTCAACCTCAAAGCTAACTTCTCTACCAACCATCATTTCTGCCATTTGCTCTTCAGTAGTATTTGCAACATCAACAGTTCCAATATATTTACCTCTACGAAGAACTGTACAGCGATTTGCAACTTCTTTAATTTCTTTTAACTTATGTGTAATTAAAATAATTGTCTTACCTTCTTTTATTAATTCTTTCATTATTTTCATTAGTTCTCTAATCTCTTGTGGTGTTAAAACAGCTGTAGGCTCATCGAAAATTAAAATTTCAGCATTTCTATACAGCATCTTTAAAATCTCAACTCTTTGTTGCATTCCTACTGTTATATCTTCAATTTTTGCATTAGGATCAACCATTAAGCCATATTTATCACTAAGTTTTTTTACTTTTTCTGTTGCTTTTTTTATATCCACTCTTCCAAAAGATTTTTTAGGCTCCATTCCAAGAATAATATTTTCTGTTACTGTAAAGTTTTCAACAAGTTTAAAGTGCTGATGCACCATACCTATACCATATTCATTAGCTATATTCGGATCACTTATTAAAACTTCTTTTTCATTTACTTTAATAGTACCTTCGTCTGGCTGATAAAGACCAAACAAAATACTCATTAAGGTTGATTTTCCTGCCCCATTTTCACCTAGAAGTGCATGAATCTCGCCTTTATCAACACATAATGTAACGTTATCATTAGCTTTAATACCGGGGAATTTTTTTGTTATCCCTAACATCTCAATCGCATATGCCATAGTCCTTCTCCTATCCTTTATAATATTGTAACAATGTTTTTTACACCTATAGATTTTGCTAGTCTTTCAAGTTCTATCATCTTTTCTTTAGAAGGCACAGAGTCTTTTACAGCTTTAATTTGATCCTTTGTTAATCCTCTATAATGGACTCTTATTAATTTGTATATTACATCTCCATATTCTTTAATATGCTTTGATACTTCCCTTATTGTCCCTTCAAGATCAATATAATCCTCAATACAAACTGTTCTAACTTCTTCAATTTTATTTAAGCTTAGCAAATATTCTAAGTTATCAAAACTATGTTCTATGCTTTTTCTAGTTACTCTTTCTAAATTATTAATTCCTTTAATATCAAAAAGAAATTTGTCAGTTACTTCAATAAGATTTATTATTTTTTCTCTATTGAAAATTCCATTAGTATCTACATAACAAGTAAGCCCAAGCTTTTTAACTTCTTTAAATAGATCTACTAAAAATGAACTATATAAAGTAGCTTCTCCACCAGAAACAGTAATGCCCCTTATATATGGAGCATACTGTTTAATTACATCTAAAAGTTGTTCTACTGTATATTTAGTCTCTTCTGTTTCTTCACAAGGCAGCTTTATTGTTTCTGGATTATGGCAGTAAATACAATTTAAATTGCAGCCTTGTACAAAAATAGTCGTTCTATTTCCACTACCATCTACATTAGCAAATGGAATAATATCCTTTACCGGAAGAGTGTTTCTATTAATATCCATTTTTAATCCCTTGTCCTTCTGCTAAATACGTGGGCATTGTCGTCTGTACCCATTCCTAACATCGCTGTATTTCTAAGAACTATTTCTTCTCTTCTCGCCTTTTCAACTTCGCTACGCTTTACTAAATAACCCGTAACTCTTATTAAATCTGAGTTTTGTAGATAAGTTGTAATATAACGATATCCTTTATTAAATGCTCCTTCAATTATATCCAAAACTGCATCTAGATTATTAAGATATGTTTGATCGAATGCAAATAAATCTCCTGTTCCTGATGGGAAGTATTTATGAAATTGCGCTGATTGTGTTAAATGAAGTGGTAATATTGGTTCATCGCCTACGGGAATCCTATGTGCAGGTGTATTTTCTTTATCTGAATTATCTAAACTAGCACCTACTTGAGCATGGAATAAATAACGATTATTAGTTCTTTCACAATATACGGCTTCATGATTATTCACTATTTTTTCTATAGCTGTTAATATTTCATGAGCAATTTCATCTCCATATTCCGATTGTCCAAACCTTTCATCTTTATCTTCAAGCTTTAATACATGGTTAACAGCTTCTGCTAGTCCAACAATAGCCGGCATTGCTGTAAAATTATCTTTTTTGATAAAGCCTTCTTCTACTAAGAATGAGGTTTCAAAGAAATTCGACTCTTCAACAATGAATTTTATTCTTTTATCTATCATAGAGAGCATGTGATTGGTTAAATTAGGTAAAGCTTCATTAATTAGTTCTTCCTTTGATGAACAGGATTTAGCAATTGTTCCTAATCTTAACCTTAATAGAGTATATGCACCTCCAGCCATAGGAAGGGCGTTATAACAACTTGCGATTCCATGTTCACCAACATCTTTAATATAATAATCATCATTAGAGAATGATGGTTTAGAAGCAACTAAGCATGCTTTTGCTGCAAGCTTTGCAAATTCTCTATTAGTAATATTTTTATTATATTTAATTGTCATGTTAGGAGTAGGATTTTGTAATTCAATTACCGCTTTTAAAATCAATTCGCCTGCCTTACTTGCCTTAGGTCCTATATTAGCATGACAAAATGAATCAGGAATAGTCTTATCTATATGATTTAAAAATCGTTTGATTTTTATATAATCTTCGTCTTCATTTGTTATAAACGGATCTATTAATTGATCTAATTCACCTATAAAAACAGGAAAACTTGTTATTGATGGAACGTTACTATATAAAATTAAAAGTCCATCTAATAATTCATCTATATCAGTTGGAGGATTTAAATCTAAAAACTTACATCCCTCTTTAATAAAAACAGAATAATCTGGAACAATATATCTTGGTCTATAAACTCCATATCCTTCGTTTAAATCACATATCATATTGTTTTCTATTACTTCCATTTCTTCACTTGTATAATTCAATAATTCTATTGGATCGACAAGTCTCTCTGCAATATTTGCTAAATTATGATGTTTTTGTTGATAGGTTAAGCCTTTGCTTTTTATAGTATCTAGTATTTCACTTTGTTTTGCTCTCATAATTAACACCTCATATTTTTAAAATAAATACTATACTAATGAACAAAGGCTTCTATTAAAATTTTTAAGTCAAAGAAGCCTTTGCTAGATATACTTTATGAAAATCATATTCATATAATTTGTACTTTCCTACGTGCTACGTTATTAAGTAAAAAACCAAGACTATAAAATCTTGGTTTTTTATAGTTATTATATGAAATTTAAGCCTATAATACAACTATAGAATCATTAAATTTTTATTTTTGTAATCTTGATGGTACAGGTGATACTTCAATTTCACCAGAAATAATTTTAGGTATAAAATCATTTGCTTTTTTTACAATTTCATCAGATAGATTTGGATTGTTTTCCGGTAATCCAACTCCCTCATTTTCTAAATTGAAAGTAAGAACTTCTCCACCTGGGAACTTGCCATCTAAAGTAAGTTTTGCAATGTCATAAGCAGCAACATCAACACGTTTAATCATTGATGTTAATACAGCTGATTTATCACCTTCATATATACCATCTTCATATTGATCTCTGTCAACACCTATAGCCCATACGTCTTGCCCTTTTACTCTTCTATCTTGAGCCTCTTTAATTAATCCATTACCAGTACCACCAGCTGCATGATAAATAACGTATGCACCTTGATCGTACATTTTAGCTGCTAATGCTTGACCAGTTTGGGCATTATCAAATGCCCCTGCATATTCAACTAAAACTTTCATATTAGGGTCTATTGCCCAAACACCCGCTTCATATCCAGCTTCAAATTTTTGTATAGATTCATAATCCATACCACCGATATAACCAACAGTATCTTTGCCCGCTTCTTTAGCTTTTAGCGCTGCAGCTACTCCTACTAGAAAAGAACCTTCGTGTTCTGCAAAAAGAGCACTAGCTACATTATCGGCCTCTACTTTTGCATCAAGAATTAAGAAGTTTCTGTCAGGAAAATTTGCTGATACTTGCTTCATTGCGTCTTCAAATAAGAATCCAGGTGCAACTATTAAATCTGCTCCTTCATCTCCAAAAGCTGATAGATTTGGTATATAATCTGCATCTTCTTCAGATTGAAGGAAGTTCTTATCTGTTCCAAATTCGTTAGCAAATTTTTCAATACCTTCCCATGTACCTTGGTTGAATGATTTATCATCAATTCCACCAATATCAGTTACAAGGCCTACAAAGAAATCACCTGCATCGGCTTGCTGATTGTCTGTACCTTCTGGAGTTTCTGAAGATACTCCGTCATTTGACTTACCTCCACCACATGCTGTTAATACTAATGACATCATTAAAACAAGAACCAATAATACCGCTAATGATCTTTTTTTCACTTTTTAATATCCTCCCTTTTAAACATTTTTAACTATTTTGTACAATAGTCAGATTTTAAACCATAATTTATATTTCTATAAATATTATAATATACACAATATATAAATGCAATACACTATATGAGCTGGCAAAATAAAGCTTTACTCATATATATAACAAAACCTCCTAAATATAATTAAAACAATTAATTTTTATATAATCATATTTTAGGAGGTTATAATTCAAACTATTATTTATTCACTTTTTAATAAGTTTCTTAACAAGGATCTGCCTCTTTTGCAATGAACCCTACTTCTACCAATGCTTTCATAGCTTCCTTCATTTTTCCTTCATTAACCATTACTATAGGTCCAGTACAACCCATTCCACTTTCTGCATAAATACCTTTTTTCCAAAGTGCCTTAACAGCATCCTCCAAATCCATAATATCAATACCCGAAATAGATCCTGTAACTACTTCAGTAGGTGGTGCTACTGCTTCTTCACCTTCGGATTCCTTAGATTTTTTATTGTCTTTTGTTAGTGCTTTTAGTATATCATCTAGTTTTGCTTTTTTAGCTGCTGCAAATTCTGCCTTTGCAACTTCCTTTAGGTTACCTTGTACTAACTGGGCAGCGTATTCAATAGCACCAGCTACTACAGGTACTCCAGAGGCTCTAGATAATATTAGTATTGTTCTATCATAACCTTCGCCAATACCAGGACCATATCCATAACCTAAGGCTTCATAATCTCCACCTGTTGCAAAGGATGAGAAAACTTTCATAAAGATATTTCCTGTAAGTGTATCTTGAATCATTACATCAGGTGTTCCTGCTAAAAGATCATTACCCCTCATTACAGCACCACCATCAGATCTCATCGATTCAACAAAATTAACCTTATATCCATTTGAATCCAGTTCCTTTAGAGCTCTTTCAACTTGTCTTGCACCATCTACATTTAAAATCCCTACTGTTGGATTTTTGATTCCCGATGCTTTAGCAGCGATAATTCCATACAAAGCATTTTTAACCATAGCCTCTACTCTATGGGGAGATGAGGTTCCAGTAGTTGTAGCTATAAACATTTCTCTTCCCTTAGCTGGTGTAATAACCTTTCCTACAGTTGACACACCTATAGGGAAGTTGTAATGCATTGTAACACAAGAACGAATTTCGCCACTGTCTAAAAGCTCTTCCATCTTTTTATGGGCTTCCTCTTCAGTATTTGCCTCAACTACTTTAAGGTTTGTATCTACTTTAGGTCCAATCAATATAATTTCATATTCTTGACCATTTTTAGCTGCCATTTCGGCGCCTTTAACTATGTTATCTACTCCATGCTCACTACCTAATGTAGTAATACCTACTTTCACTTTGCTACCAAACTGTCCCGTTTCTATTGCATCAGCTATATCATTAAATACTTTACCGATCATTTCTTTTATAATTTTGTTATCACTCATTATAAATCACCCCTTATTTCCCTAATAAGTGTGATGCAAACTCTCTCATTGCTTCAGCTATCATAGATTTTACTTCTGTTTCTGAAACTCTACCAGTTTGTGTTTCTTTAGCTCCTGTATTCTTCTCCATAATAATGGATACGCCATCAAATTGATTTGTCATTCTACCAAGGAATAAACTTCCTTTACCTACGATCATAGCTCTTTCAATTTCATTATTACTGAAAGCTTCAATAGCATGACCAATATATGGAACACCTGACGGTATATGCCCTTGAGTAGGTGCCCATCCCGGCATACCATGATCATGTCCAAATGTAGCCACATCTTTTCTTTCAAGTTCATTTCTCTTAACTCCAAGAGCCGCTATCATCTTGTAGTTTGCCTCTGGAACGTCTCCTGCTCCAGCTGGTTTTGTAACATCTGGATTTTGCATTTCAACAGAATATTTGTTAACATCTGTTATTTTTAATCCACCCCTATCTAATGGTGCAGTAATTAATGATGTAATAACTGCCTGAGGTGAAGACCCAGTGCCTACTGTATGTCTACCTACTAAATCTGTTCTAAGAATAGGATTGATACCATCATTTTTACTTACTAGAGTAGCAAACCCACCTAGAACATCTTCAAGTATAGGAATCTCTTTTTTCACATGATCCTTACCATTCATTCCAAGCTTTGCTGTTGCTCCTCCTGCTACAATAACAACATTCTCATAAACTCCAGATTGCACAAGGGCAGCAGCTTGAATTAAAGCATGAGTTGGCGCAGCACAGAAACCTCTAGTGTCTGACCCAGTTGCATTAATAGCTCCAACCATTTCGGCTATAGCCTTAGCAAAGTTTCCTCCACCTCTTTGGTTCATATCTCCGCAAGCTTCTTCGGAGCATTCGATAACATAATCAATTGAAGCTGGATCTATATTGTTTTTATTTATAAGATGCATAAAGGCTAAAGCTCCAGAAGCCTTTACAACCAAATTTTCAAAAATAACATGTGCATTCAAATTTACGTCTACTTCATGAGCTCTTTTAATACAACCTACTACTTCTTCATTGTTATAAAGAGGTTCAGCATGTTGCTCATTAATATATTTGTTAATATCATCCATTTCATCGCCATCTTTTAACTTAGCAACCATTTGCTCAGTTATTAAAGGATGCTTGTTTAACTTTTCCTTAACCATACTTGTAAAAGATTTATTTAGTTTTACTAAATCAAATACATCGGATATTTTCATAAGAGCGATAAATTCATCTTGAGGCATTATCTCACCTAACTTACCTTCTCTCGTTGCCCCTTCTACTTGTTTGTTATACCAAGGAGTTTCATAGTTGTTTAATTCTTCAGGTTTCATTGATCCGATATAAACTTGGTTAGGAGGATAGGTTACAACCTCTTCAAAACTACGTAAATGCTTAGGGACTTGCTTTAAATATTCAGAATTTGGATTTACTGATTTTTCAATCGTTTGTGTAGTACCATTGTGAAGAATCATGTCTGGTGTATGTACTAGAACATAACCAGCAGCCTTTGCTACAGCATATGACATAATAGACACCTCCAAGGAATTTTTTAATCTATTATAGATATACTAAATACATTTTTTTGTATTTATAAATAAATTTCATACAGCTTGACAATGCATCCAGTATATATTTAAATAGATGGGTGAGCAAACACCCATCTATTTAATTTATATTTTATTTCTAATATGAAAACCTTATTCAAATACTGTTTGCCCATCTACTTCTGTTGTTAGAGCATCAAGAGCTTTTTGCACAAGCTTTCTTCTTAATGCTTTTTCTTCATTAGGGTCTAGATTAGGGTTACCTAATGGGTGAGGAATAGCAATTGTAGGTACGATTCTGTTAGCACCAACAGTTAGTGATATTGGTACTACCGTACACATATGAACTACAGGTATTCCTGCTCTCTCAATTTCTTTTACCATTGTTGCACCGCAACGTGTACAGGTGCCTCATGTTGAGGTGAGTATAACTGCACCTACACCATCAGCTAATAATTCTTTTGCAAATTCAGCAGCAAATTTCTTAGAGCTTGCAACGGAAGTACCATTTCCAACTGTGGTATAGAAGTATTTGTGCAACTCTCCAATAATACCTTCTTTTTCCATATCCCTTAAAACATCTACAGGGATTACTCTATCTGAATCAATGTTAGCATATACTGGGTCATATCCACCATGAGCAGTTTCATGATCTGCCTCTGTTAAATCATTAAATCCAGAAATGTCATATTTACCATATTTAGAAGCACTTGAGGATTCAATTCTATCTGGGTTGCCTTTAGGTACAATACCACCAGAAGTTACTATTGCAATTTTCATATTACTTAGGTTCTTAACAGCAGCATTTGGTTCAACTCTATCAAAGTCAGGCATTGGATATTCTGTTACAAATTCTTCGCCTTTTAACTTTTTAAGAAGCATATTAACCGCTCTTGTTGCACCTCTTTCTTCTGCAAAGTAATTTTTTCTAATACCTCTAGATATATATTTATCTTCTTCAGGTGATCCAATTTCTTCACCTCTTAATAGTTTAAGAGCAAATGATGACATTGCAGGTACAGCTTTTCTCATTGCTGCAGCTGAGTTTCCAGTTTCGATAATGTAAATACTCTTTTTAAACATATCTGCACCTGGGTTTTCAATATACATACCTGTTAAAACAGGAATTCCCAATTCATCATTTATCGCTTTTGAAATAGTTCCGCAAGCAACACCATATCTACCAGCATTAAATGCAGGCCCTGCAATAAATAAATCTGGATTGTATTTTTTAACCATTTCAATGATTTCAGCCTTAGCTTCTTCAAGATTTTCGTTGAAATAGGAGTCACCACAAATAATAGTTGCTACAATTTCAGCTTCCTCTTTTATAGCTGCATTTAAAGCCATACCAGGACCTACTACTCCTTCTCTTAGCTCAGGCTTGATATCAGCTTTTTCTTCTCCACCGATTCCAGCGAAAAACTGATTTATATAATGAACAACTTTTTTCTTGCTCATACTTTCCCCCCTCTCTCATTTTTAACGGGAATTATTTATCAACACGAATTAATCGTTATACTTAGAAAACTCACTTCTAATATTAGTCATTTCTTCGATGATAGAATCAACGTCAAGCACCATTTCCATCATACCAATTTGATCATCATAAACTTCTGCGTCCACTTCATCTTTAAATTGTGGCTCAACTACATGAAAAACTCTTAGTCCTAACTGGACTCCCGCTAATGAACCTGCAAAGGTTGGATCTCCTGCTGTAACAGTTTCTGCTGCTAATCCAGATGCTTCAGCTTCTGCCGCACCCAAAAGTACTACAACATTATCTGCTCCATATTTTTCAGTTAGATCCTTTACTCTTTGTTGATTTTCAAGGTCCATAGCACCCGCAGCGGTTCAGACAAAACATTCTGTAGCTGAAAATACTACTTCTGCCCCAGTACCCTTTAGGCATTCTTCAATAGCTGGACCCGGAATTCCATCTCTATCGCCGATAATGATGATCTTTTTTCCATCAAATCTTGCCATACAGCTTCATCCTCTCTACATTATTATATTATTATTTAATTTTTAAATTTTTCGAATTTTTCAATTGTGAATATCATATAATTTGTTATTAGAAACCTTTAGATGTTAATTTACCAAATCCTGTTTCGTTAGTAGCACCTGTTATTGCTTGTATTTCTACTTCAATGCTTCCATCTTCTCTTAAACTACCAGAGAAACCTCCTGCAATTTTATCAACGTAATCTGTTGTTCCTATAATCTTTTTCATTGGAGGTAGTACAATAACCTCATTAGCATTACCATTAGTTACAACAGCATCAGCTTTTGGATCTGCATCCGCTAAAGATTGAGAAGCGCCATCTCTACCAGCATATTCGTCAGTAACAATAACTGTTTTAATGCCTTCATTTTCAATCTTTTTACAGTTCATAATAAGATCTGTATCAGGGTTACCAAAACCTTCTTGAGATACAATAACACCATCTAATCCTAAGAACTTAGCTAATTTAGCAGTCCAATTTGAAGATCTTTCTTTATCTGCAAGGTAAACATTTTCGTTTGTAATAATTACTCCAACAAAGTTTATTTCTTTACCATGCTTCTCATATAGATCTTCTATAATTCCATTGTTTAAATGGACATAAGTTGGATTTTTATCGCAAGCAGAAACGCAGTTACCACTTACAATAGCACCATCCATTATTTCTGTTGGATAAAGGATGGTAGGTACTATTTTCTTAGCATCTACTCCATATACATATGTATCATGAAGTAAACCTTGAGTTTGAAGCATGTAAACATATCCTATCTTTGGTAATTCAGGATACTTATTAGCTGATTCAAAGATAGGTTCTGTTTCATAAACTTTTACTTCATCAGGCTCTACATTTCTTGCAGCTTCACCTAAATACATAGCAGCTTTAAAGCCTATCATTCTTACAGCAGCCTCATGATCATATTGCTTTAAGCCATCAACTGGTTCTGCAACAACAACTATGTTGTGTAGTTGGGAAAATGGTGTATACTCTGCCCCAGGACCAGTCATATCGATGATACCTTCTTGGAAACCAACGATTTTACCTGCTGTTACTACTGCCACATTTTTTAAAGCATGTGTGCGGCCACTACCTACAGTATCAACCTTACTTATTACCCCTGGAAAAATCCCTCCAGGACCTTCAACTTTAACTCTAGGTTCAATAACGTCCTTAACTGGAGTAATTCTAACCTCTTCTCCTGGATGAGCTAATTCGATGTCGATGCTTTTAATATGTTCATCTCCACCAATTTCTTTAAGCATTTCATCCTTATTGACATAAAGTACGCCGTTTTCTACTTTAGTAGTATCTCCGAACTTTACATCATTAATGAAAATTTTTCCTAATTCTAAGCGCACAAGCTTCACCTCCCTTTATTTCTAAGGGCCTATAATTGAATACTTTCAATTCGTTCCCATTATAGGCCAGTTTAGTTATAAGTATTTTTTAATCATTGATTCAATATTTGCTCTTGTTGCATCATCCTTAGTTAATTCATCTACCTTTGCACCATTGTTATAGATAGCAATAGTAGGTAGACCTAGTACCTTTTCCTTAATGGCTAGCCTTCTTGCCTGAGTAGTGTTTAATTTAGTAAATTTAATTTTGTCACCATATTGCTCTTTTAACTCCATAATATCAGGCATTAATGCTTTGCATGGCTCACAACCATCACTCCAATAATCTACTAATACATACCCTTCAGCTTGAAGTACTTCACTTTCAAAAGTGTCTTTATCAACAGATATCATTTTCCTTCACCTCCTTAAAGTTGTATTAAACTTGTTATTCTAGTTCATTTTCTATATATTTTTCAGCTTGAATTGCTGCAATAGCTCCATCAGCAGCTGCTGTAATAACCTGTCTTAATGATTTTACCCTACAATCTCCTGCTGCAAACACACCCGGAACATTGGTTTTCATATTATCATCAGTTATTATATATCCAACTTCATCCATATTTATAATACCTTTAAATATTTCGGTCGCAGGGATATAACCAACAAATACAAATATACCAAAAGTTCCATCATCTTCGTTAGCTGTATACTCTGTAGTTTCACCAGTTTTTAAATTTTTAAATACTACACTCTCAACTATTCCATCGCCTTTAATTTCCGTTACAGTACTGTCCCATATAAAGTCAATTTTAGCATTGTTGAAAGCTTTATCTTGAATAGATTTAGCAGCTCTAAGCTCATCTCTTCTATGTACTATAGTTACTTTTCTAGCAAATTTAGTTAAGAAAATAGCTTCTTCAACAGCAGAGTCCCCTCCACCAATAACAAATACCTCTAGGTCTGTAAAAAAATCTGCATCACAAGTAGCGCAGTAGGATACTCCTTTACCAGTTAATTCTCTTTCTCCTGGCGCACCTATTGGCCTTGGGTTAGCTCCCGAGGCTATAATTATAGATTTAGCTTTATAAGTTGCTTTTTCTCCTACTAAAACCTTTATTGACTCATCTACTTTTATGTCTTTTATTGTATCTTTTTCAAACTTTGCTCCAAACTCATTACATTGCTCTACCATTCTATCTATTAATATTGGTCCTGTAGCATTTTGCATAGATCCTGGGTAGTTTGCAACTTCTTCTGTACTTACAATTTGCCCACCTGCTTTTTCCTTTTCTAAAATCAATGTTGACATTTTACCTCTAGCTGCATAAAGTCCAGCTGATAACCCAGCAGGTCCTCCACCTATTATAATTACATCATAAATGTTTTCCATGTGTTTCACTCCTTTGAATTTCGTATTTTATTAGTTTTTATGCTTAATTAAAAATAACACTTTAAATTAATGGAATTTGAGGCTAAAATATTGGCTAAGATTCTAATTAAATTGCCTCATACTTTCAATTGCACTGTCCAATAGTGTGCGATCAATTTCCATAAAATCTTTTAATATCTCATTATCCCACTTCTTAGGAGTCCTTATTCTAATAAATTTTTGAGCAGTACTAATGCTATCTTCTATAATCATTAAGGAATCAATATGTAAATCTTCTTTTTCACAGGATATGGCCAGACTTTTGTAAGGAGTTTCGTTAGGTTTAACACTACCTGATAAAGGGTGGGTTAACAGTCTGTGTCCTTCGTGTATTTTATTCCTTGCTAGGAATAAAACGTCTAAGTAATTTCCATCAACAAACTCTATATTATAATCGTTGTTATATTTTTGTCTAACTTCCATATTATTTGTAATAATTATTGCCTTCACCCAACTTTACCTCCGTAAATTTACTCTTTGAGTTATTTCCATAAAATTACTTAATTATACAAAAACAGAGCAACTAATACAACGCCTTGTTGTCATAGTTGCTCTGTTCATTAACCTGAGAGTTTCTTTCTCAAACTGCAGAAATTGCCCCATCGGTGCTAAATTACGCTTTTCAGAGTACCGTCCAAATACGGTCCTTTTGCCTGAGATATTCACTAAAAAATGGCGAACTTTTTAGCTTCTTCCTTCGGCGTTTAACATTTAAAATGTCAAATCTCTCCCGCATTTTTCTTCCAGTTACAATATTAAATTATTAGTATGCTAAATTTTTCTAAATGTCTATCTTCAATCACATTATAATATATATATTAGGCAGTAGCAACTACTTTTATTAAATTTTTACCCATGTTTTATTGACATTACATAAGAATGTTCAAATTGTCAAATTTATAACAAATTAAAATTTCTTAATAATTCATTCTGACTTTTCAGCATTTTATAACTTTTCGCTAACTTTAGCAATAACACATAGGTTAATCTATTTTTCTTATATCCAAAATGCGTTTAACTAAACACCATTGTTATTTAAACACCACATCCAATTAAATCTAATTTTTTGTACTTATATTTTAACTACTCAATAATGTAAAAAATAGCTAATGTACCTGGTCCAGCATGAGTTCCTATCGTACATCCTATTTCAGTAACAATCACTTCTTTTGGATTAAGCTCTCTTAGCACTTGATCCTTTAACACAGCTAAAGTTTCCGGACAGCTTGCATGAGAAATACCAACTACTTTATCCTCAAAATCTTTTCCACGCTGTTTTGCAAGCTCTATCATTTTACCTACTACTTTTTTACTTCCTCTTACTTTATCCAAAGGCTCAACTAATCCTTCTGCAACTGTTAAAATAGGCTTAATATTTAGCATAGTTGCTATTGTAGCTTTCATCGGGTTCAAACGACCACCTTTTTTCAAGTATTCTAAAGTATCAACAGTAAAAATATGGTCCACATTTAACTTAATTTTACTTAGTCTATTAATTATTTCATTTAAGCTTTTTCCTTCCTCTGCCATTTTTGCGGCCTCATATACAAACATTCCGCCACCGAAGGATAACCCCATAGTATCAAAAACCTGGATTTTATTGGTTTCTAATGAGTTTTTAGCTATTATTGCTGATTGATGTGTACCACTTGCCCTTGAAGAGCCATTTATACACAAAACTTCTTTGCCCTCACCTAATGCTTTTTCAAATATCTGCATAAAAGTATTCGGACTTATTTGAGAAGTCTTTGGTAGTTCTTCTGATTGTGTAAGTTTTTCATAAAATTGTGCGTTTGTTAAATCAACACCATCCCTATATTCTTTATCACCAAAAATAATAGTTAAAGGCATTACTATAATATTATGTTTTTCTACAATATCTTTAGGAACATCAATCATACTATCTGTAATAATTTGAATCTTACTCATTTTATCTCCTCCATTATTCTACTTAACTTATCTATTAATTAATTATTAATTGACTGTTTATTTAATTCCATTCTATACTTTATTTAATCAATTTACAATATTTTCTATGTTAAAAGCAAAAGTCATCCTACACTATCTAACATACTTATGTTGCACTTAAATTTTAAAATCTAACTAAAAATTTCACCTACTTAAAATACTTATAGTTCTAGCTTTCTTATATAGAATAAAAATAGAGTAGCCATAGCTACCCTATCTCATATTCGGATAATTATATTGTCGTAACACTTCATATACTACAATAGAAACAGAATTAGATAAATTTAATGATCTTGCTCTTTCTAAGTCTACCATAGGAATTCTTATGCAAGTTTCCTTGTTATTATTTAATATATCTTTTGGAATACCAGCAGTTTCTTTACCAAACATTATATAACAATCTTCCTTTGGGTATTCCATATCACTATGGGATTTTTCTGCTTTAGTTGTTGCATAGTATATTTTGGCATTAGAGTTCTTCTCTAAAAATTCTTTATAGCTGTTATAATACCTTAAGTCTAATATATCCCAATAGTCAAGTCCTGCACGCTTTACATGCTTTTCATCTATAGAAAACCCTAATGGACCTATTAAGTGAAGTACACTTCCTGTTGCAGCACAGGTTCTAGCAATATTTCCTGTATTTTGCGGAATTTCTGGTTCTAATAATACTACATGTAGCAATTTTTCTCCCCCTAACTATCATATGTTAAAAGTATACCACTGAATTATAACACAAAATCAAAGCTCAATTGTAATAAATTTTAATTGACTATGTAGTATTAATCAGCAAAAAAACTATACTCTGTATCAATAAGCTTAATAAACTGATCTAATTGATTAGTTGGCTCATGGCATACAAAGTTAGAGCAAACATGAGCAGTAGTTATGTCATCTTTCATTTTCTTATCTAATATATTAGAACCTATATTTTTTATTAGTTGATTATTTATATTAACAGCTACAGTTGTAAATGGCATGAATCTATTATTTATTTCCATAATCATTTCATTATATAAATCGTCCTTTTTATTAGCTACAATTACTACTTCTGTCTTTGGCGCAAAATAAAACAAAGTAGCAGTCATTAAAAATGTATGGGCATTAGGATGTTCTTTAGCACTATTTCCAAATGCATACAATAGTTTTTCTGTTAGTTCCTCTAATTTTGTGTCCCCTGTTAAACTAGCTAACCTAAGCATATTTAAAGCTGCCACACTATTTCCCGAAGGAATAGCACCATCATATACTTCCTTAGGTCTTATAACAAGTTGTTCTGCATCATGTCCATAAAGATAAAACCCTCCATCATTTTCATCCCAAAATAGCTTAATCATATCATAATTCAATTTAATAGCTTTTTCTAAAAAGTCTTCGTTAAGTGTAGCTTCATATAGCTCTAACAATCCCCAAATTAAAAATGCATAATCATCTATATAACCTAAATATGCAGAATGTCCATCTCTATATCTAGCTAATAGACGTCCATCTTCTCTAATAAGGTTTTTGAAGATAAACTCAGTAGCATCAGTGGCACCATTTAAATACTTTTCTTCACCTAAAACCCTATAACCATATGCCATAGCTGCTATCATAAGTCCATTCCAAGATGTAAGTATTTTATCATCCTTATGGGGATGGACTCTTTTGTTACGTATATCAAATAGCTTCCTATTCATAATCTCTAATTTGTTTTTTAACTCTTGATTTTGACCTATATCCTCTAAATCTTGATTTATCAAATTAGGTATATTATGTCCCTCAAAGTTACCTTTATTTGTTATATCATAATACTTACAATATATTTTAGCGTCATCTTTACCTAAAACATATTCAATTTTATCAACTGTCCACACATAAAACTTTCCTTCTATACCCTCAGAGTCTGCATCCTCTGCAGAATAAAACCCTCCTAAGGGCGAAGTCATATCTCTTAATACATATTCGAAGAGTTTTTCAGCAATCTCTTTATATATCTCTTTTCTTGTAGCATGGTAAGTTTCTAAATATACAATAGATAGCATAGCATTGTCATAAAGCATCTTTTCAAAATGAGGTACTAGCCACTTTCTATCTACAGAGTATCGTGCAAATCCATAACCAACGTGATCAAACATTCCACCTTTATACATTGCTTTCAAAGTATTTTCTACTATTTCTAGAGCCTTTTTCTCTTTAGTAGCCGACCAATACTTTAATAAAAAACTTAAATTATGAGGTGTTGGAAACTTCGGTTGCTTACCAAATCCTCCATATTGTGGATCATATAAATACTCTAACTCTTCAAAAGTTTTGTGTATAATGTCCTTTTCAACCTCTGTACTTCGTTTATTAGATTCCATACCTGCAATAGCTTCACTTATCTCTTTACTATTTTGTATAATTTCATCCTTTCGATCTTTCCACTGCTTTGAAATTTGAGTCAAGATATCCATTAACCCAGTATGTCCATACTTCTTATTCTTAGGAAAATAGGTTCCTGCATAAAAAGGTTTTTGATCTGGAGTAATAAATACAGTTAGAGGCCATCCTCCATGCCCAGTAAGAGCTTGGCAAAATGTCATATATATATTATCTATATCAGGTCTTTCTTCCCTATCTACTTTTATAGCTATAAAGTTTTCATTTAATAATTGAGCCACCTCTTCATCTTCAAAGGACTCCCTTTCCATTACGTGACACCAGTGACATGTGCTGTATCCTATACTCAGAAATATTGGCTTATCTTCTTCCTTAGCCTTTTCAAGCGCTTCTTCACCCCATGGATACCAATCTACAGGATTATATGCATGTTGAAGTAAATAAGGGGATTTTTCATTAATCAATCGATTAGGTATTTTATTATTAGGCATAACACCACCGTCTTTCATATTACATTTTTAAGTATTATTCCCTAAATAAAAAAGATTACTATAATTAATTTAATAGTAATCTTAGATGAATCCTTTATATTCTTTTTAATAGAGGTGATCTATTTATCACTTGCTTTATTCTTGATTATTTCGATTAGCGTTTTATAATTCTTAGTTTGGATCTTATCTTTATGAAAGACAATATGATTTACACTGATTAATTTAAAATCATTTACTTTCACCTCAAAAAGCTCTCCACTGCTAAGTTCGTTTTCCACTAATATTTTGGGCAACACACTTATCCCTAAGTTTTGCTTTACCGCATGGATTAAAGCCTGTGAATTTACACTTGTCCACTCTGGGTTTACAGTTATATTATGTAATAATAATGCACTGTCAAAAACATCACGAATGGCACTGCCTTCTTCCCTCAACAATAATCTTTCCTTTATTAACGTATTAACATCTACCGATTTTTCTAACACAAATTTATGTTCAGGCGAACAAAGTACTGCCAATCTATAGTTTGAAAATGGAATTTTTATTAACTCTTCCTTATAAATAACTCCCTCAATCAATCCTAAATCAATTTCATTCTTGAGTAGCATATTTTCAATATTTCTAGCATTATCAATTATAACCTTGGTGGGAGTATTCTTGCAAACCGTTTCAAAATTTGCTATTGCTTTAGGTAAAATAAAATTTGCAATGGTTATGCTTGATCCAATCTTGATAGTTGCATTGTCTTCTAATTCTTTAGAGTTTTGTTCCAAGTCATCATACAAATCTAAAAGCTTTATTGCTTTTCCTAAAAATAGTTTGCCTGTTTCATTTAAATAAAGTCTTCTTGAAATTCTATCAAATAAACAAATGCCTAAATAGCATTCTAGTTCATTGATTGCATGAGAAACTGCTGGCTGTGTCATAAACAGCTTTTCAGATGCCTTTGTAATACTCTCTTCTTCGCATACAGTTTTAAAAATACGCAAATGCCTCAAATTCACATGAATCTCTCCCTTACATTACTAATTAGTTATGTTTATTATAATATTATACTATTTTACTTATTATATTTCTATGAGTATAATATAAAAAGTCAATAATTTATATGTAGAGGAGAATTTTATCATTATGAAATCTAAAAAATTTAAACTCTATTTTTCCTTGTTTAGAATAATGTTTTCTATAAGTGCATTTACCTTTGGGGGAGGATACATTGTTATACCAATGATGCAAAAATACTTCGTAAATAATCTAAAGTTAATTAGTGAACAGGAACTACTAGATATGGCAGCAATTTCGCAGTCGACACCTGGTGCAATTGCAGTTAATATTTCTGTATTAGTAGGTTATCGTATTGCCGGAATTATAGGTGCAATCATTTGTTGTATCGGAACAGTCCTCCCCCCTTTGCTTATTTTATCTGTTATATCTTCTTGTTATAGTGTATTTCGAGATAATAGAGTTATTTCTTCAATCCTAAAAGGAATGGAGGCAGGCGTCGCCGCTACTATCGTGGATTTAGTCATTGATATGAGTAAAGGAATTTTAGATGAAAAAAATTGGTTGTTAACATTAATGGTTCCTGCTTCATTCTTCGCTAGTTTCTTTTTAAATATTAATGTTGTTTTAATTATTATTTTCTGCTCATTCCTATGTTTTGTACAAGCTTATTTGAAAAGCAGGAAAGGAGGGGCAAGGTATGACTAAAAATATAATTATTTTGTTAGTAAGTTTTTTACAGATTGGTTTATTTAGTATCGGTGGCGGTTATGCTACAATACCATTAATACAGGAACAAGTAGTTGATTTCCACCATTGGCTTACTTTGCAAGAATTCACTGATATTATTACAATCTCCCAAATGACCCCTGGGCCTTTAGCAGTTAACACTTCAACTTTTGTTGGAATACGCATTGCCGGTATATTCGGAGCTATAGTAGCCACATTAGGATGTATTCTATCTGGATTTATTCTTTCTATTATTTTATACAGGTTTTTCAGAAAACATAAAGATATAGATATCATTTCCAATATATTGAAAGGACTCCGCTCTACTTCTGTTGGACTTATTGCGGCTTCTGCATCTACAATCGTTTTGATTGCCTTTTGGGGCTCGCCATTACTCAATGTTAAAGCTGTTAATTTTAATATTACCGCTATCATTGTATTCATTATTTCTTTATTTTCACTAAGAAAGTATAAAATGAATCCAATATTTATTATTGTTCTAACAGGTATTATAGGCTTATTTTTTTATCGATGATGTTTGAGAAACACTAATCTCCATAATTATTAAAATATATTTTGGTTTTAGTAACCGGAGTGCGATCAGTAACATGTGGAATAGCCTATGGATAAGAATATCGGTTTGTCTTCTGCAACAGTTCTTGAAAAAGCCTCTCCGCCCTATGAGTGCCAATCCACTGGATTGTGAGCATGTTGGAGTAGATAAGGAGATTTTTCTTGGATTAGTTTGTTGGTGTATTTGTAAGTGTTTTCTGTTGACAATATTACACATCCTTTGCTATGAGTTTAATATTTCTATTATACTATGCTTGTAGTTTTCGATGATTGCTATGCAATTATGCGAAAACTTGGATGTATCATTGGTATAAGTCTTTTAGATAATCTTATTGCCAAAATAAAAAAATAAGACAAGAGCAGGTATCCACACGATACCCTCTCTTGTCTTATAGATTTGCCTCCCAGAGGATTATTTTCATAATAGATAGTTAATACTCCA
Source organism: Alkaliphilus flagellatus (assembly GCF_018919215.1). Classification (NCBI taxonomy): domain Bacteria; kingdom Bacillati; phylum Bacillota; class Clostridia; order Peptostreptococcales; family Natronincolaceae; genus Alkaliphilus; species Alkaliphilus flagellatus. The sequence goes on along the minus strand of NZ_JAHLQK010000001.1, from coordinate 705,673 downwards.
TCACCATAATATGCTCTTTCCCATACACTTTTCCATTAAATCTGAATCCTAGAACTTCATAGAGCTTTACAGATGCAACACCTTGCTTATCAACTCCAAGGTATATTTTATTTCTTGAACAATCTTTTTTAATTATATTAATTACAATTTCCATTGCCCTTCGTCCAAAGCCTTTAGATTGAAATTTTTTGTCTATCATTAATCTATAAATCCAATATTCATTATCATCTCTATCAATACAATACATGATAAATCCAACTGGTATATCATCTGAATATATAGCCATCGGTATGCATTCTGGCTGAACCTTAGATTGTGCAATTGAAACTGCATTAGATGCCACTAGTTCTTTTTGTTCTTCTGAAACATTTAATTCAATAATATCCCAGAAGTTATCCGCTGTTATTTCTCTTAATGTAATCTTTGTAATTTCTTTCTTCATTTTATCCTCCTTTAAATTAGAGCATAAAAATGCCCGGTAAAATTTGACTTCTCCCGGGTAATCAGCTTAAATGTTCATTGATACTTTTCACTATTCGTCCATGCCGGGAGCCATGCACAATATTATTATCATATTTATTTTCATCATAATACATCGCCCCTGTCTTTATATCTTGCATAAGTTTAACACATTTTAGTAAATATTACAAATGCAAAAAGCAAAAAGAACCGTCTCCTGTTCTTTGTTTACAATTACCCTTACTTTATGCAGTTTTAGGCGACAAATTTTTTTAATGGTTAGTTAAACTATTCGAAGATAGTCCCTTTTAAAACTTTCAGTTGATGAAACTTCCTATATAATTGATTTTGTTAAGGGAGGGTTTGGCTATATATTTGTTACTAAATCCTATGTTAATAATGAGCTAGAATATGGGGAGTTAATACAAGTGAAAATAAAAGGTTCTATATCTCCCACTAGGCAAATATATATGCTAACTAATAAAAAAAGATTCTATTGCAATAAAGAGTTGGCTAGGGATGATTGATTTTATAAAATAAGTGAACATTTACATTCAGTAAAAGCATATATCGACAAAAATTTCGGGTATAAATAATTATTGCCACCAATGGCAGGTTGAATAGCCTATAGAAAGAAAAATTGGTTTATTTTCTGACTTTGCTTTAGAAAAAGCTTCTTCAGACCATGGAAACCAATCTACTGGATTGTAGGCGTGTTGCAATAGATATGGGCTTTTTTCATTTACCAGTCTATTAACTTTTTGATGGCTATTTTCTTTTGGCATATTGTCACACTTCCTTCATAGTTTCTTAAAGCATATTATGTCCAAAAAACTATCAAAGTATATAGTTAGTACTATAGACTTCTATTATTAAATATCTTAATTATTATATTAGCTTTGAATTATATTATTACTAATATAATATTTATGTTTTTATAAAAAGATATTTGATTTTATTATCTTAAATCACTCTATGTACGTCATATGTTTAACCTTACTTCCTTTTTAACAAGGATATTATAAAAAATTCACATAAAATCTATTATTAGAAAAATTTCAAGCTTCAATAATTGACCTAGTGGTCTGTTTTTGCTATAATATAAAACAGACTACCTGGTCAATTATTCTTAAAAGGAGGAAAAATAATGAAGCAACTAAAAAAAAGTCAAATTAGTAGAGACAAAATATTAAATGCTGCTATAGCGGAGTTTGGAACAAAGAGCTATGAAAATGCTTCAATTAATAATATATGCAATGATAACAACATTTCAAAAGGACTAATCTATCACTATTTTAAAAATAAAGATGAATTGTTTTTGAACTGCGTAAAAACTTGTTTTGATGCACTTGTCAATTATCTTAGCAAAGAGGATTTTTATCAAGACGATATTCAAAACAGCATAGAAAAATATCTTGATTTGCGGTATCGCTTTTTTCGGGAATATCCTTATTACAGCCAGATATTCTTTAATGCCTTGTTACAACCTCCTATGCATTTGAAAGAACAGATCAAAGATTTGCGAAATGATTTTGATGCACTCAATATCAGCCAATATCGTAAGACTATATGCAACTTAACGCTAAGAGAGGGTATTACCGAAGAAGAAGCAATTGAATATTTTTTCTTTTTTCAAGAGATGTTCAATGGATATTTTCAAAGTAGAGTCTACGAAAGCTCTGACTTTAATTTCCTAATTGAAGCACACGAAGTTAATCTTCAAAAAATACTTAACATTATACTCTATGGCATTGCAAAGGAGGAATAAAAAACAATGATACTCTTATTATTAAGACTTCTATCGGCAATTGTAATTGCTTTTCTTGTAGGTAAGCTCGTTTCAAAAATTAAACTGCCTGCTATTTTAGGCTGGCTACTTACAGGTATGATACTAGGTCCACACGCCTTAGGACTTGTAAATGACACAGTTTTGAATGTGCGGTGGTATCAAACTGTTGTGCGCATTTTGGAGTGTGCGGTTGGTCTTTTAATCGGCACAGAGCTTGTTTGGAAGAAAATAAAAAAAACAGGTAAGCAAATTGTTGTAACAACCTTAACCCAATCATTTGGTACATTTCTTACTGTAACCTTAATATTTAGCATCGTGTTTTATTTTACAGACATACCGCTGTATCTAGCTGTCATCTTTGGTAGCATTGCTCTTGCAACAGCACCTGCGCCTGCACTATCTATTGTACGTGAATTTAACACAGACGGTCCTGTAACTAAAACCTTAGTTCCTATGGCAGCACTTGATGATCTGGTGGGAGTTATTGTATTTTTTTCAACTATTTCCATTATCTCTGCAAATATCTCAGAACAAAAGCTGCCTGTCTATATAATTTTATTGGTTGTATTATTGCCTATTGTTATCGGTGTTGTGACAGGAATTATCGCAGGACTTGTGTTAAAAAAAGAACGTTCATCCCATATAACCATATTACTTTTGATTGGGACAATACTTATAGCAGCAGGAGTAGGATTTGTATTCAATAATTTGATTTTACCAAATCCTGTGCTTAATTTTATGCTCATAGGTATGGCTTTTTCAGCAACCTTTTCCAATATGATTTCGGAGGAACGATTAAATCAAATAATGCATTCCTTTAATCCTATTCTTGGAGTTTCTATGATTGTGGTAATTCTAAATCTTGGAACTCCACTGGACTACCATTTAATTTTCGGAGCAGGTTTGTTTACTGCAATATACATTATTACAAGGGCTGTAGGCAAATATGTTGGTGCGTTCTTTGGTGCAAGTATTACTCACTCACCAGAAACCGTAAAGAAATATTTAGGACTTACCTTGCTCCCTCACTCAGGTGTGTCCCTTGTGTTTACAGGAATTGCAGTATCTGTTTTAATTGTTCCAGCTCCAGAATGTGCAAAAATTATACAAGGTACGATTGCAGCAGCAGCAGTTATCAACGAAGTGATTGCAGTGATAGTTTCTAAAAAAGCTTTTGAATGGGCAGGCGAATTTAACAAAAAAGAGGAAATAAGTAATGAATGAAATAATATATAGAGAAATCAAAAAAAGTGACTATAGGGCCATCGAAGTCATTATAAATAACAGCTTCGGACTGTATAAATATGTGAACAATCCAAAAGTCTTGAAAAGCCTTTTGAAAATATACCTGCAAAGCTGCCTTGCAGAAAAAACATTTAGTTGTGTTGCGGAAAAAGGTGGAAAAGTCGTAGGTGTAATATTAGGTCAAGCAAAAAGTGACTATAAATATTTAACACACTTAAATCATATTTTTGCTATAGCATTCCATTCAGCAGCAATGACTTTAAAATCTGTCCTATACCAATGTAGTACCAGTGACTATAAAAAAGTTCACAAGATTTATCGCAAGCTTATTTCGGGTAAAGAACAAGAATTTGATGGTGTTCTCACTCTTTTTGCCGTTACGCAAGATTGCAGAGGTTTAGGTGTTGGTAAAAAACTACTGACGAATTTTTTCGAGTATTTAAAAACTAAAAACACAAAGCACATTTACTTATATACTGATTCCTCTTGCAACTATAATTTTTATGACAATCAAGGCTTTGTGCGACTAGGCGAGGAAAATGTACAAATCACAAGTGAGAATAAAGCAAGTAAGCTTAATATATTTTTATATGACTACACACTAAAATAAGTAAAAGGACATTGAACCAAAACTATTGGCAATGTCCTTTCTTTATACAATAAATTAAACTCCATTCCTAAAATGAAATGGAGTGTATTGCTGATAATATTTGAAGTCAAGGACTTATTAAAAAAATTTTTATGTTTTATTTCATTAATTAATTCTCTTTCTTTTTAACATAGAAATGATACCCACAAATAATAATGAAATAATGCCACTAAAAACAAATAAATAACTTAGCGGAATTAAGAAGAATGGTTCTACCAAAGTTCCGTCTGGTTCCACTCTTGAACCAATCATGCTATAGATAATTAAACATAGAACCCCTAAAAACATTGGTGTAGAAGCAAATAGATATTTATTCTTCATTATATACTCTCCTTTATTGATATAGTTAGGATTAATTTTCTTTATATTCTAGAATATCACCTGGTTGACATTCTAGAACTTCACATGTTTTTTCTAATCTGCATTTTTAACGGTAAAAGCCTTATCAGAGCCAATATACGAACACATCTGCCATCCTAAAACTAAAGCAGTAAAAAATGGAATTCCAGTAATCCAAATGAACGTAATAAAAGGATTATATAGCATCTTCAAATTTCCTAAATCCAGTAAGATTACCCTTCCAGTTTCAGGACCAAGATAAACGCAAAACAACAGACCAAAAAATCCACAAAAACAATTATAAACTTTAACCATGCTGATAATTCTTTATATCTCACAAAACATTCCCCTCTTAGCTAGCTAACAATATAATAATATAAAAAATCGCCTAAGTCAATAAATATTTATTGTATAACAATAAATATTTATCGTATAGCTTTATCGTATTATGTTGACAGGGGTTTGTATCAATATTTGAAATCAAGTAGACTAGCAATCTAAGTACAATAGAAATATGTAACAATATGCATTCCAAGGCAGTAGAAGTATAAGTGACATCTAGGAGTAATGTAATCTATAAAAACTACAAAATAAAACTATTTATAAATAATACAGCAAATATTATCAGACAACGAATAGCATATTATTACTTAGATAAAATGAGAATTTACAGATTCCTTCTCGTTTCATATGTTCTCTATTTTTATGGAACATTCTTTGCAGAAAAATCAGTTGAATATAGGACATATCACTATGATATAGGTAATACATTCTATTCTATAGACTCTGAAACAGTAATTAATTATATATTAAATATAGACGATGGCATATTACTAAAAAAGATTGAAAATACTATTAAAATAATAGACTTTCAAAGCAGAGACATCCACAATTTTTTAAAATTCACCGAAAAGTATATAGCTTTGAATAACAATCCATTCTAGGGGATAATTTCCCCTTCCCTTTTAGGGAAAATATAAAAAGATAATGGGGTGTAAATGTGAACGAAAGAAAAAGTGGATATGAAGTATTTATTGAGATGATGAAGAAGTATTTTATAGAGCATGAAAAATGGCCAGAAAAAGACGCTACTAGAAGAGCTAAAAAACTGGCTTCTCATTATAAAAATAAGTTATCAAAACTTCGTTAATTAGTTATATTACAAAACAATTTTAATCGAGCGCAAAATCTGCGCTCTTTTATTATTTTAGGTTAGCTACTGATTTTTGAATCCACAAATGTGAATTTAAAAATCAGTAGCCCACTCCTCACAGTTCCATATATCGGTTACAACATCTCTGTAAAACTCTGCTTCGTGACATACTAAAAGTATGCTTCCTTCATATTTTTTTAGTGCTCTCTTAAGTTCATCTTTTGCTTCAACATCTAAATGATTAGTTGGCTCATCTAGGATTAGTATATTTGTCGGTTTATTTATAAGTTTACATAGTCTGACCTTGGCTTGTTCTCCTCCACTTAATATTGATACTGTGCTTTCTATGTGTTTATTTGTTAATCCACATTTAGCCAATGCACTTCTTATTTGAGATTTATTATATCCTTGGAGGTCATTCCATACTTCATCTATAACACCGTTAGTATTTAATTCTTTAATTTCTTGCTCAAAGTATCCTATCTCTTGATAATCGCCTAATTTAACTTCTCCACTTATAGGTTTAATTAGTCCTATTAAACTTTTTAATAATGTAGACTTTCCTAGACCATTAGCTCCAACTAAGGCAATTTTTTGCCCTCTTTCCATTGTTAGGTTTAGAGGTTTGCTTAGTGGTTCACTATATCCTATAACTAAATCTCTTGCTTCAAAAATCATCTTTCCTGATGTTCTAGATGACTTAAATTCGAACTGTGGTTTTGGTTTTTCACCTGCAATCTTTATCTTTTGCATTTTATCTAACTTTTTTTGTCTAGCACTTGCCATGCCTCTTGTTGCAGCTCTTGCTTTATTTTTTTTAACAAAATCTTCAAGCCTAGCAATCTCTTCCTGTTGCCTTTCATATGCAGATTTCAATTGTTTTTTATTTATTTCATATGCTCTTGTAAAGTTGTCATAATTACCTATATATCTTGTTAATGACTTGTTTTCAATATGACATATTATATTAACTACGCTGTTTAAAAATTGTATGTCATGTGATATTAATATGAATGCATTCTGGTAGTTTTTTAGATATGTTTTCAACCATTCTATATGATCCTCATCAAGATAGTTTGTAGGTTCATCTAGTAATAATATATCTGGTTCTTCTAAAAGAAGTTTAGCTAATATAACCTTAGTTCTTTGTCCACCACTTAAGTCTGTAACTTCCTTATCTAATCCTAAATTTCTAAGCCCAAGTCCTACTGCAACTGCTTCTATCTTAGAATCTATGCTGTAAAATCCATTGTTATCTAAGGTATCTTGAATATTAGCTGCTTGCTGAAGTGCTTTGCTCATTTCTTCTTCATTCATTTCACCTATTCTATCATATAAATCCTTCATCTTCGTTTCCATATCAAAGAGATATGAAAACGCTTCTCTTAACACAGATTTTATAGATTTTCCTTTTTTAAGTTCAGTATGCTGGTCCATATATCCAATCCTAACTTTATTGCTCCACTCTATTTGCCCTTCATCTGGCATTAATTTATTTGTTATAATATTCATAAAAGTTGACTTTCCTTCACCATTATCCCCTATAAGTCCTACATGTTCTCCCTTTAGCAGTCTAAAAGACACATCTTCAAATATTGCTCTATCTCCAAATCTATGGCTCATATTTTTAACAGTTAAAATACTCATTACTATACTTTCCCTTTCTAAAAAATTCTCATTTAAAAATTTACTTATTGAGGATTAATCCTTCTAATCAGATCATATCATTGGCTCTTCTCACTTCTCAAGTTCATAAATGATTCTGTATCAAAGTCGTTTATACTTAATTCTAAAATTGCAAATAAAAAATCGGTATTTAATTATCTATATTGATAATATTAAAATACCGATTTGTATTCATATTATTTGTTTTTCTTGTCTAATTATTCTTCTAATACTATACTCAGTAAGATAGTACTGCTCAGCAAGTTCTTTAATAGATATTCCTTGATTGTATAAATCAAAAATCTCTCTATTTCTTTCCTTCAAACTATCTTTTGCACCACTATTCTCTCCCCAAGCTTTCTTATTCTTACATTTTACAGGTATATATAAATACCCACCCTCTATATATTGTTGAATTAATTCAATTACATCTTCTGGCAATATATTTTGTGCCTTTTCATATTTCATAATCCCTGCTCCTATCTACTTTTTAATCTGTAAATAACGAAGCAAAGACCACACAAAACAATTTCAACCTAAATTAATCTAATAAAATTCGGCTCTGAACAAGACTTGTTCCCTCTGCTTCATGTTGTCTTTGCACAGAGCCTAGGTGGGCAGTACGTTTTGTTGTATATTTCATACATAATCCTCCTATCAATTTAAATTCATATTACTGAACTGAGTCTGAAGTAATTTTATCATATATATTTATAAAGTAAAGGTATATGACTTTGATTATAAAAGTAAGTAAAAAGTTACCCATATATTAATTATAGCAAAATTACTATTCGTAATATTTTTGTTGTATTTAAATCTAATAGTTGTAATATTAAAATTATTCATATAATATAGTCACAAAGGGAGGGATTTTATGGATGAAATAGATATAAAAATTCTAGAACTTCTAGAAAATAACGGTAGAATGTCCCATGAAGAAATAGGTAAAAGACTAAATATGTCAAGACCTGCCATACATCAAAGGGTCTCTAAACTAGAGCAAAATAAAATAATAAAAAACTATAATACAGAAATCAATTGGAGTAAAGTTGGTCAGGGTATTGGAGCTATTGTATTTATTAATGTAAGGACATCAGACTTTAAAGAAATTATGGAGCAGGTAATAAATTTAAAGATTGAAGGGCTCACTATAGAAAAATGCTATAGGATTACTGGACAATGGTGCATAATGCTTAAAATTAGAGCAGGTCTAACAGAACAGGTGACTCTGCTTCATGATGAACTATTGAAAATCGAAGGTATGTCAGATACTTTTACTATGCTTATATTATCAGAAGCAAATAAAAACCAACAATTATAAATATAAAGGGGATAGGTCTATGAATAATAACATTTCAAAAGAGCTGAATTTTAAAAACGAAAAAGTATTAAAGTATTTACCAGGAAGCCCCGAAAGAGTGAAGCTTGAAAATGAATTGTCACATATAAAATCTTCATTTATTGATATACCTGTTATAATAGGAGGTAAAGAAATACGTACTGGCAATAAAGGACAATGTATAATTCCCCATGATAATAAAAAGATAATAGGAGAATATCATAAAGCAGGAAAAGAAGAAGTTGAAATGGCCATTAGAGAGGCATTAAAAGCAAAAATTAATTGGGAAAAATTACATTGGGAATCCAGAGTAGCCATATTTTTAAAGGCTGCTGAATTAGCCTCCGGGCCTTGGAGGGCCAAACTTAATGCTGCTACTATGCTTTCTCAAAGCAAAACTTTTAAACAAGCTGAAATAGATTCAGCATGTGAATTAGTAGATTTTATGAGATATAACGCAGTTTGCTTACATCAAATATACAGTGAACAGCCTATATCTACAAAATCTGTATGGAATAGAATGGAGTATAGGCCTCTCGAAGGATTTATTTTTGCCGTGTCTCCTTTTAATTTTACTGCTATAGGTAGTAATCTTGTTGGGGCTCCAGCAATAACTGGTAACACTGTTGTATGGAAACCTGCATCTAATGCAGTCTATTCATCATATATGATCTATAAATTATTTCAGGAAGCAGGTTTGCCAGATGGTGTTATAAACTTTATTCCCGGAAATCCTAAAGATATAGGGGATACTGTTATGGTTAATGAAAACCTTAGCGGAATACATTTTACCGGTTCAACAAAAGTGTTCCAAAGTATGTGGACAACAATAGGAAATAATATATCTAATTATAAAACCTTTCCAAGAATTGTAGGAGAAACAGGAGGTAAAAATTATGTTATTGTCCACGACTCTGCCAATGTAGAAGCTGTGTCACGAGGCCTTCTAGAGGGGGCTTTTGAGTATCAAGGACAAAAATGTTCTGCAGCATCCAGAGCCTACATAGCAAGAAGCTTATGGCCATCCATTAAAGAAAACCTACTAGAAAAAGTTAATAATGTAAAGGTAGGAAGTGTGGAAGATTTCACTAATTTTATGGGAGCAGTTATTGATAAAAAATCCTTTGATACAGTGAAGGAATATATTGAATTTGCTCAGCATTCCACAGAAGCAGAAATACTTTTTGGAGGTAAATGCGATGACAGTGTCGGTTATTTTGTAGAACCTACTGTAATAGTAACTAATAACCCACATTTTAAGACTATGGAGGAAGAAATATTTGGACCAGTTTTAACTGTGTATATATACGATGACGAGGATTATCTAGATACTCTTAAATTATGCAATAATACATCTAAATATGGGCTAACAGGTTCAATTTATGCAAAAGATAGGTATGCAATAGCAGAATGTGAAAAAGAATTGGTTCATACTGCAGGTAATTTTTATATAAATGATAAACCAACAGGAGCAATAGTAGGACAGCAACCCTTTGGAGGCGCCAGACTATCCGGCACTAATGATAAAGCAGGCTCTAAATTAAACTTGATCCGTTGGATGAGTCCGAGGGTCATTAAAGAAAATCTTAGTTAATTACAATTTATCCTAAATTAATATTATCTATGATAAACCAACTTGATTTTCCAAGTTGGTTTTTATATGATATTTAATAGGAGATGATTAAATGCCAATTAACTATGTATGTCATGAATGTGGTAAAAAGTATAACCCTACATCACTGGCATTTCGCTGTGAATGCGGAGGCCTATTGGACCTTGAAAAGTCTAACTTTCAGTTTTCAGATAAAAATATACTAAGAGCAGAGTGGAGCTTGTTTAGGTATATAAAAGCACTACCTTTTAATGATAACTTTAGCTCATGGAAAGATATTTCAATGGGAGAAGGTTTAAGCCCTATTGTTGCATTAGAAAAAGACAATCCGGATTTATTAGTCAAGGTCGACTATTTGATGCCGACTTTATCCTTTAAGGATAGAGGTGCTGTTGTTTTGATTTCAAAAGCAAAGGAACTAGGAATAAAGAAAGTTATCCAGGACAGCAGTGGTAATGCAGGCACTTCTATAGCCGCATATGCAAATAGAGCAGGTATTGAATGCGACATTTATGTGCCTGAAAATACATCTTCAAAAAAAGTTAAGCAAATCTCATCACATGGTGCAAAAGTTCATTTAATTAAAGGAACACGAGAAGATACTGCCAAAGCCGCCTTAGCCGCAGTGGAGTCTGGTGAAGGGTTTTATGCTAGTCATGTTTATAATCCCTTTTTCTATGAAGGCACTAAAACCTACGCCTATGAAATCTATGAGCAATTAAATGGAAAAATACCAGATACTTTAGTAATACCTGTCGGCAACGGAACTTTGCTTCTAGGCTCATACTATGGTTTTAAAGAACTACTGGAAGCACATCTTATTTCAAAAATGCCCAGAATTGTAGCTGTTCAATCTGAAGGTTGCGCCCCAATATACAAGGCTTTTAATGCAGGTGAAACTACCGTAAAAGAAGTTATTAACACAGGAACTTTAGCTGAAGGTATTGCTATCGCAGAGCCAAAGAGAGGAAAACAAATACTGGAGGCTATTCGGGATACCCATGGAGAAATCATTATTGCACCAGAGAATAAGATTGTTGAAGCAAGAAAATACTTAGCTGAAAAAGGGTTTTATGTAGAGCCTACTACAGCCGCTACCTTTGCAGGTTTTTTTGATTATTACGAAAAATACAATCACAAAATAAATGGTAAGGTAATATTACCACTATGTGGTGCTGGATTAAAAGCCGATTAACTTTCAAACCACAAAGTAAATCCTTCTCACCTAAAGTATCGAGGGGGATTTTACTTTGGTAACGCTTAAAAACTGTAATTTGGTATATTTATTTCTTATTTTCTTTAAATTTATTACCACTTATGGAGAGTAGAATTTGGGAAGGTAAATAAAAAAACCATATTAGTAGGATAGAAATATTATATAGCGGTACGAAAATTTCTCTAGTTAAATTAGATATAGCCACATTTATATCACATAAAAAGAAAAAAATCATACCCCATAGTACCATATAGTTATTTGGATATGGATATAAATTATTTTTGAAAGCTTTGATTGCTTCTATAGTACTAGTCATTAAACATATAGAATAAAAGAATGCTATTGCTAATATAAAATCAATTTTTATAATAAATATATTTAATGTGAAATAAACCGCCATTATAAATAAAAATATAATGATAAATCTAACAATAGTAAAAGAATCTCTATATCCTTTATATCTAATGTAGTAAATTATTTGAACAAAACAAAAAAGAGTTATTCCTAAAATATAATAATCTAAAATAAGAAGAAATAAATCCGCAAAAACTGTAATGAACAATCCAGTTTGGAGCAAAGATATATCTTTTTTATCAAGACAATTTTCTCCTAAAATAAGAGTTATTAGGAAGCAAAATATTATTGATATGTATTTCAGTATATCTGACGATATAAAATCTTGTATATTAAAAATGTCTATATATAAGAATAATATATATAATATACAAATTGTTATTAATAATATCTTTAGAAATAATTCTTTTTTTCTGTATTTCAATTTTCTACCACCTATAAATTAAGATGAGCATATTTTTTACAATATGCTTATTTTATATTTATTTTCTTTTTAGTTTTAGTCTTTTATTCTCTTCAATTTAAAAAACTATCTTAGATTCAGATTCTTTTAATGTATTTTTTACTAAATGATCTTTAAATATTCAATCCTTTATCTGTTTTCTAGCATTAGCTTTTTCCTTATTTAAAAGAAACTCTTTTACTTCAAGACCACCTGCATATCCAGTAAGCTTACCATTTGTGCCAATAATGCGATGGCAAGGAATAAATATAAGAATAGGATTTTTATTATTTGCCATACCTATAGCACGAGATGCCTTTGGCTTACCGATATTCTTTGCAATTTCACCATAGCTACGAGTTTCGCCATAAGGAATATCCTGTAAAGTTCTCCAAACTTTTTGCTGAAACTCTGTACCGACAGGTGCAAGTGGAAGATCAAAATTTTTTATCCTTCCTGCCAAATAATCATCCAGCTGTTGCTTTGCCTCTTTTAGTAATTCAGTTTCATTTATCTTTGCATCATTTGGTATAATCCCCTTATCAAAATACAAATTAGTAATTTCTGTTCCATTTTCTATAATACATATCTTACCAATATCTGTTTGATAGAAATATATATTTTTCATATTTTATCATCTCCTCTAATATTGATGATTTATTAGTTTTATACCTATATTGTACTAAATTAAAACATTTTTGTCTTTCGGAATATCACTTTGTAATTTTAGTTATAATAAAATCACTGGAATTTTAGCAATCTCAGTGCTTTTGTATATCTTATTTAACAAACTTACCAAATCATATTGGGTAAGTATTTAATTTTTTCAAATCCTTTTTCATAGCATATTTTTACTTCTCACAAACAGCTATCATATCTTTGATATAATTTGAATCAGTACCACAACATCCTCCTAAAATATTAACTCCCATCTCATTTACTTTTTTCATATGATTAGAAAACTTCGTTGAATTTATCTCGTGAGAATCAGAATCTTTTATAACCATGCCAGCATTAGGTTTGCAAATTAAAGGAAATGATGCAAGCTTCGTAATCTCACTCATTATTTTAATTGAATCAAAGGATCCAAATGAACAGTTGACCCCTATTGCATCTACATGTAGATTTTCTAAGATATTAATGATTAAAGAAATATCTTCACCAGAGTATAATTTCATATCTTTTCCCAAAATAAAACTAGCGAAAATAGGAAGATTAGAATTATCTTTGGAAGCTTTTATCGCTATAATTAATTCATTTAAATTATACATTGTTTCTATAAATATTAAATCGCAACCATTTTCTGTGCCTAATTCTGCCTGCATAGCGAACATATCGTAAACACCATTAGAAGTAATATTTTTATCATCTATAGGTTTTCCAATTGGACCAATATCTAAAGCTATATATTTTTTTCCCTCATTATTTATAGAAGAAATGGCATTTTGAGCTATATTTATTCCTCTTAAAATAGCTTCTTTAGGATTTATATTAGTACCCGATAGTCTAATAGGATTACAACCAAAGGTATTGGTTAAAATAACATCGCTACCTGCTAAAAGATAGTCCCTATGCACTTTTTTAACCGATTCAGGATTAGAAAAGCTAAATGTTTCCATGTTTGCTAGTCTTCTATTGTTTATTTTCATAAGATTAGTTCCCATAGCTCCGTCTAAATAAATGTTTTGTTTTTTATCTAATAAATTCTTTATCATTACATATTCAGCTCCTAAGAAAACAATTCTTTAAAGACAATATATGAACCAAATCAAAATCCAAGCCATTATTAAAGTTTGCGTAAGACTTCAAATATGGTAAAGTTGAATTACTCAAATATTAGGTCGTAGTATCTTGAAATCTTTCCTTCTATATCTTGCATACTAATATATCTAGCCTCTCTTATTGTCTCTTTTCCTTCAATAAATACAAGAATAGCAGGAATAGTAAAAATATCATAGGTTGCTGATAATTGCATCGATTTTTCTACATCGACTTGAATGCTCTTAATTTTAGGATATATTTTAAGAACTTCATCTACCTTTGGTTTCATAGCACTACATACACCGCAAGTCTTACTTCCAAAGTACACTAGTACCATCTTATTGCTATTTATTAGTTTCTTTATAACTTCATTTGAGTCTACTATATTCACAAAACATCAATCCTTCACTTAGTTGTATAGTTTAATCCTACTGTTGTATTACTATATTAATATACTATTCATCATAATCATCCAACCTTAATTATGCTTACTAGAAATATATATCTGACTTAAGGCCTAATATAGGAATATCCCTCTGACTGTCTTTTAACTAGTTCTGTTACACCTGCTGGTACTATCGTAACAAATTTAGGTAGTAAATTTTCGTTTATTTTATTCCCTACTAAAGAGTTTTTACATGCTATAAAATCTACGCCTAATTTCCAAAGTTCGCTTATTCTATTTAGCAATTCATTGTTATCTTTATTATCATTAGAAATGTAGTCTACAACTGCAGCTCCATTTGCAACTACTTTTATAACAATATTTTCTTGTCCTAAATCTTTAATTAGATTACTTACATTCGCTAGTAACATTGCCCATTTTATTGATTCATTTATATGAAAAACAACATTAAATCCCTCCATAAAAACTCTCCTTTTTTCATTTATTTAAAATAAGTATAATACTAAATATACAATAATTATACAAGTATTTATACTCATATTGCTAATTGAAAAACTGAAGCAGATTAGATAAAATAGTCCACTTCAGTTTTTTATATTTTCATTTATGTCTACTTTAATTTGTTGATCCACTTTTATATTTTAAAATAGAAATACCGTGAGTCATAGTTCCCATAGGACAATATACACACCATGAGCGAGGCTTATATAAAAGCATAGTTATTATACCTATTATTGTTGAAGTTAACATCATACTGTAGAACCCAAATGCGAATTGAGCTATCCATGGAGAAACAAAGCTTGTGTTTACCCAATTCCAAGGTAGCTTCCATGTCCAAAGTAAGGTTATAACTTGTTTTAATCCTCTAGCTCCAGCAAAAACTAGGTAAGTATTAAAAAGCATATTTGCAAACATAGTCATAAAAAAAATTAAAAATCCGTGTCTAAACCATTTTGACCTTAAAAACTTAGGAATAGGTTTATTTCTTGATAATTTATATTTAGTACCAAGAAGATATAATAACTGTCCTCGACCACAATATTGGTTACAATAAGTTTTACCTCCACCACTCAATGAAATAATTAGTGGAATAGCAAAGCATAGTACCCCTAACCAAGCAAAGAGTATGTTAAACAAACCAAGCATTAAATATAGGGATGACACAATATATAAATATTCATACCAGGCCTTCTTTTTCTTTTTAGTCATACTATTTCACCTCTTCCTTAGTTATAATCTCTATTACAGAAGCTGGACACTCTTTTACACACTTGGAACATCCGACGCATTTAGATTGATCAACTTCTGCAAATACCCCAGCGATAATTTTTATTGCTTCTATTGGACATACATTTACACAAGTTCCACAAGCAACACAATCATCTTTTATAACTTGGGCTTTTCTTTTTACTACCTTTTTTGTAGTTTCTAAACTCATAACTATACTAACCTCCAATAAAGTAAATTTTATAATGCCGCAGCATTTTTGTATTTTATGATAAAACATTATGTTATATCAGTATATCATAATATTACAATATTTCAATATATAAATTACTACTATTTCTACAAGTTCCATAAAAAAATATTAAACATCCTTAAATGACTATTAAAACCTTTATATAAATATAAAATAAGCAACTAATGAAAGGGGGTTCTCATTAGCTGCTTATATTTATTTCTATAATTTTAACTTACCAATAACAGTATCCTGTAATTAATTAACAGTTTACTCCATTACTTCTGCATTATCTATTACAATTTGTCCCTCAAACACATATGCATTATTCATACGTACTACTTCCTTGAAGAAGCTTAGTGGAACGAAGGTTGTTCCTTCAACTAATTCTGGAGCAGTTCCTAATTTGATAGGAGAAGTTTTCATATAAGTATAGTTATCCTCACCTACTTTTAAAGAAATTCCTTTGCCAAGCATAATACTTTGCGACTCGTTATCCCAATTTATATCAAATTCCAAAGCCTCAGCAATTGCACGAAGTGGAACCATAACAGTACCATCTTCATTAGTATAAGCTGATGGAGCCTCTATTTTCTTGTCATTAACAACGATATTCATAGTGGAAACATCACCTATTACTGTACCTGTTTCCTCTTCTGGTAACTCAAGATTAGGATGCACTGGCTCTTCAAACAGTACAACTATTTTAATTGGATTAGTTTGCGCAGGGATACTTTTTGTAGAAACATCGTAAGTTACTACAAGTTTTCTATTTTCAAGGTCGCCTTCAAAAGATTTCCCATCTTCTAAAATAATCTCTGTATCATCAGAAATATTTAGTTTTAATGAATTATCAGAGCTAATTAAATCTTTATTAAAAATATCAACTTTAATATTTTGATCTTTGTTTTCAACAGCTACAACTTCAGCATTGTATTGTGCTGGATAAATCATAATCATTGGTGCATTAGCTTTATAAAAGCCAGTTATTGTAGATCCTACAGCAATTTCAGCATCATTTACAATATAAGTATCCTTAGATATTACTATATTTGCTATTGATCCTTCTTCATTTTCTACTAGGACAAATTGGGATCCTTCTACACCTTCAAAGTCTCTTATTTCCTTTACTACTCCACTAAAAGAATTAAAATAAGATTCTTGTCCTTCATTTAGTTTCTCGCTTATTGGCATAATTTCTTTAATATTCCCAGAATCATTTATAGTTTTTAAATCTCCTGTGTTATTTGCAAAAACTGTAAATCCAGAAATAGATACAATTGTTACGGATAAAAATCCTGCAAGTGCTTTTTTATATTTCATAATACTTCTCTCCTTTTCAATTTTGTTTGTCTTGCATTTTATTAGACGCAAAAGAAAGAAATAGGTTCCAATAAATTATTAAATTTTTGCCAATATGTTATATATTTTAATAATCTCTAGCAATTTCTTTTAAAAAATTGGTTGCTACAGTGGATAAAGTAGCATTCTCAAGAGTTATTATTGCAATCTTTGTATATAATGACTGATTATCTATAATTTTATATTTTAAATTGTTGGCAAGCACAAGATTTTTAGAGGATATTGGAACAATAGCAACACCAAGTCCAGCATTTGCCCACAAAAGAGAAGTCCTAGAATCATCATTTTTACAGAAAATATAAGGATTAATTTCCGATTTCTGAAATGCTGAGGTTATTACATTTTCAAATCTACGATAAATAATAAGAGGTTTTCCATTAAGCTTCTCTATTGAGATCCTATCTCCTAACTTATCTAGATCATAATCATTACTATATGCAGCTATCATTGGTTCGTTTCTTAAATAGATAGTTTCAAGGCCTGTTGTTTCGAATGGCGTTCTTACAACTCCAATTTCAATCACTCGCGAAAACAATAGGTCTATAATTTTAGGTGTGATACCTTCATAGAGTTCATATTTAATTTTATTATACTTTTTATAGAATTCTAGAACATTATTCTCTAATAAATCAGCGGATATAGCAGATATTGATCCAATCTTTAATGTTCCTTTAAACCCACTTTTATTATCTTCTAATTCTTTTTTTATTGAATACTTCAATTCAAGCATATTATTTGCTTTAGTAAAAAGAATTTCACCTGCATCAGTAAGAGCTATTTTTCTTGGACCTCTATGAAATAATTTGATATTTAATTCTTCTTCAAGTTGTTTTATTTGCTTACTAAGGGCAGGTTGTGCAATATGTAGTTTTTTTGATGCAGCTGTAATATTTCCTTCGTTTACCACAGTAACAAAGTATAAAAGTTGTTTTATATCCATAGATTACTCTCCCTATATAAAAAAGTATATACATTCTATAATATATTAATATTTTAATTATATATTTATTCATGCTAGACTACAATAGATTAGAGCTTAAGGAGTGATACTTATGGTAATTGATATGACCAAGGAAAATCCAACTAAAGCTATATTAACATTTGCATTTCCTATTTTAGTTGGAAACTTATTTCAGCAATTATATAATATTGTAGATTCAGTCGTAGTTGGAAGATTTATAGGAAAAAATGCACTAGCTGCAGTAGGCTCATCATTTATGTTGATGAACTTTTTTTCATATATAATAATCGGCTTATGTTTAGGTGCTTCAGTTGTTTATTCACATTTTTTTGGAGAAAAAAATTATTCAAGTCTTAAAAAAACAATATTTATATCATTTTCTGCAATAAGTATTTTTACAGCTATACTTTCAATTTTACTAGTAGTAAATACAAGACATATGTTGTTGCTTATAAAAACACCTCAGAGTATACTTGAAAGTTCTCAACATTATTTGCAGATTATCTTCGGAGGACTTATATTTATTTTTCTTTTTAATGCCTGTTCAGCCTTGCTAAGATCTATAGGTGATTCAAGAACGCCCTTATACTTTTTAATATTAGCAGCTATAATTAATATTGTATTAGATTTAGTCTTTGTTATAGTTTTTAATATGGGTGTGGTAGGGGTTGCTCTTGCTACAATAATTGCCCAAGCTGTTTCTTCAATTTTATGTTTAATCTATGCATTTATCAAGATACCAATTATTAGGATATCTCGTGAAGATATGGTTTTTGATAAAAATATAGCACTAATGGTAGGTAAATACGGTTTTCTTACATCAATTCAACAATCTATAATGACATTTGGAATGGTGTGCGTTCAAGGTCTTGTAAACACCTTTGGACCTGATACTATTGCGGCGTTTACTGCAGCAGGTAAAATAGATTCTATAGCATATTTACCTGTTCAAGACTTTGGAAATGCATTTTCCACTTATATTGCACAAAATAAGGGAGCGAAAAATGCATCTCGAATAATTGAAGGGGTAAAATCTGCTTCTCGCACAATAATAATATTTTGCTTAATATTATCTGTAATAATTTTCGTAAGTTCTAGTAATCTAATGAGAATATTTGTAAATGCAAACGAAGTAAATGTGATTAATTTAGGAGTAGAGTATTTATCTGTAATATCTATATTCTATGTATTAATAGGATTCCTGTTTATGTTTTATGGATTTTTTAGGGGGATTGGAGCATTAAGAGTATCTCTAATACTTACAGTAATTTCTTTGGGTACTAGGGTAATTATGGCCTATACACTTTCGAGCATTCCACAGATAGCTCAACGAGGAATATGGTGGTCTGTTCCTATAGGCTGGGCCCTTGCCGATAGTATCGGCTTCATAACATATAGGAAAATGAAAAAAAATGAATTATTCTAATAAATAAAAGGTAAAGCATATGAAATTTAACTTCATTGCTTTACCTTTTTTACATATTTAAACATTTTAGAATGTAACCATTCAATAAGTAAATGAATAACATGTTACCAGTTAGTTAAATAAAAATCTGACCCTATACTATTATTAGTATGCAAAATAATATTTTTTGTTTTGCTAAAAAGGAGTGGTACTATGACAGAATCTATATTATTAGTACTGGCATTGTCTTTAGATGCATTCGTAGCCAGTATAGCTTATGGGACAAATAAAATAAAAATACCATTTATATCAGTAGCTATTATTAATATAGCTTGTTCATCCGTACTTGCATTTTCTCTATTTTTAGGATCTATAGTCAAAAAAATAATACCAGTAAACATAACATCAGTCTTTAGCTTTTTAATATTACTGGTTTTAGGTGTATTTTATTTATTCCAAAGTTTAATTAAAGCTTATATTACAAAGCCTTCGAATCAAAATAAAGAAGTACAACTAAAGATGTCTGATTTAATAATTAACATATATGTTGATGAAACTAGCGCCGATTTTGATAATTCTAAAGACCTTAATCCTAAAGAGGCTATTTATCTTGCTATAGCTCTTTCTTTGGATTCACTAGCTGTCGGATTCGGTAGTAGCTTAGGAAACATTAATTATATTCAGGTAATACTTTTTTCTTTATTTTGGGGTATGATGGCTATCTGGTTAGGCGTATTTATAGGTAAAAAATTTGCTGAAAAGCTAAACATTAATATATCTTGGCTGTCTGGAGTACTTTTAATGATTTTAGCAATAAAAAATCTAATATAAAAAATATTAATTTTTTATTTTTATCATTTCTTTAACTTCATTTAAAAAGGACTCTTTATCTTCAATAGAATAGGTCTTTGCTGAAGAAAAATACGGATTTGTAAATGTATCTAATCTCCTTGTAGGCTTATTAGAAAAAATATGAATATAATTACCTAGTTGTATCGCCTCTTCTAAACTATGTGTAACAAGCAGGACAGTTAATTCTTCTTCCTTTTGAACTCGAAGAAACAAATTTATTGTTTCTTCTTTTGTTTGAATATCTAAAGATCTAAAGGATTCATCCATTAATAGTAAAGAAGCAGGATAAAGAAAAGCTCTTAGAAGATTAACTCGTTGACGAAGTCCACCACTAAGTTGACCGGGACGATATTTCAAATACTCAGAAAGTCCTAAGGCTTTTCCATAATCCAACAATCGCTCCTTTTCTACTTTTCCGCTTGATGCATACAGAATATTTTTTTCAACGCTCCTCCATTCTAGAAGGCGTTCTTCTTGAAAAACATATGCTATTTTACGCCGGGTTATACCGTTTATATAACCCTCAAAATCCTTATCTAAGCCTGCAATAATCTGGAGTAAAGTGCTTTTCCCACAACCAGAAGGACCTAGAATTACGTTAATTTGTTTAGGATATATAGTTAGGCTAATTTTATCTAAAATAAGGGTTTCACCAAACCTCTTTTCAATATTTAAAATTTCCATTTTTATCGCCGCCCAATCCCTTCATGATTTTTTCTAGTATTATATTTATAATCACCATAGTTATTAGCCAAGCTAAAACTCCTGAAGTGTTTAGGTAGTTTTTTTCTTTATAAATCGCACCCCCAATAGATAATTTAGGATGACTTAGCACTTCTCCTGCCACCACAGACTTAAATGCCAGACCAAAGGAGGTTGAAATACTATTCCCTAATCCCCTAAAAATAATTGGTAAATACAAATCTTTAATTTGATAAATGGCAGATACATTGTGAACCTTTGTCATATGTAAAAGTTTTATATCAATGTACAAAAGAGAATTAATAACTCCCTCATACAAAAGTGGAAATACCATTAAAAATCCAACTATGGCTGGAGCACTTTCGCTACTTGACCATATTAATATTAATAATATAATAGCAACCACTGGTACGACTTTTAAAAAATAAAGTATAGGTGTTAGTAAATTTCTAACTAAGGGTAGCAAATAAGCTATAATTCCAGCTAAAAGAGCACAGGCTAAAGCAATTATAAAGCTAGCTATGACTCGCCTTAATGTATGAAAAATTACAATATAGGTAGGTCTAGATTTTAATATCTCCAAAAGAGAATACATTACCTCTTCTGGAGATGGTATAATCACACTTTGATTTACTACTTTAGATAACCATGACCAAACTAACAGAAAGCTTATGCCATATATTACAAATACAATATTATTTCGTAAAGAAGATACCTTCATTAGGAAGTTTACCCCCTATTGTTTTAGGTTCAAATTCAAACAAAACATTAACATACTTCATATATACATCCTTCATTTCATTACCTGAAATGAAGTTTAAATTCATTCTTTTTATTGAATCTTTATTTAAGATATCCATAGGTATTGTAATACCTACTTCTATTCCATACTCCTCTAATTCTTGCGGGTAACCTATTGCCCACTTAACTGAATTATTGTACTCATCTAAAAATAAATTTACAAATTCAGGATGATTATTTAATAGTTCCTTTTTTACTATAAGTACGGTTTGAGGAAATCCAAGATCAGATCTTGTAACTTCGGCAAATAGTTCATTGAGACTAAATTGAATTTTTGCAGTCGGATCCTTTGATAAAATAGTACTAATCATAGGTTCTGGAGCTAATATAATTTCTGCCTTTTTTGAAAGAAATGCAGGTGCTAGTTCCGTTGCACCACCCATATAGTTTATTGTAACATCCTCCAATGGATCAATACTATTTGACTTTAGTACATATTGGAAAACAATATCTGGTGTTAGTCCTTTCCCTATAGTTGTAATTTCTCTTCCTTTAAGATCCTCTAAAGAAGGGATGGTTTCTCTAGATACAACGTATAGATTCCCAAATCCACTCAAAGCACCTATCAAATAGGTTTCTCCCTGATTATAAACTATGGCAGCTAAATTAGAAGGTACTATAGCAATATCTAATTCCTTATTCATAACCTTAGAAACAATTAAATCTGACCCTTTAATTAGGTCATAATTGACAGTAATATTTTCTTTAAATAGAGGTGTTTCTTTTGCAAGTTTTACCATGCTTAAAGCAGGAATTCCATCAACGAAACCTATATTCACCTCAATAGAATCTAGTGCGATTTCTGTTTCTTCATTGTTTGTAGTTTGTTCTCCTGTTTTATTGTTAGGGCTACAGGCCGTTAAAAAGATAGATAGAAATAAAATACATGTCACTAAATAAAATAAAAATTTCTTTTTCATAATAACCACTCCTCATAATAGTATTCAGCATTTTACTAGGATTTTGTCAGTGCGGTTTTTACACTTATTCCAGTTATTTTACCTAATTTTCCTGTCATAGCACTTATTTGATCTGTATTACCATCTACCGTCAAAGAAATAATAGATACCCCTCGATCTTTATAGGGTATACCCATTCTACCTACTATGATATGTGCATAATCATGGAGTATAGTATTTACCTTTGATGCACTATTAATATCTTCAACTACTATACCTACTACTCCCAATCTTTTATCCATATAATCTCTCCCCTAGAATACAAATTATGCCCTCTAACAAAAGTTAGAAGGCATAATAGCAATAATATATTATACATTCCCTTTTGCTCAGAAAATCTTTGCAATTAGGATTCTATATTAAATTTAATACTATAGTATCGGAAGCTTCCAATATTACAGAATAAATACTATTTTCTATTTCCAAAACTTCTCTCTTTTAACATAATGAGTGTGTAAATACTTATAACTTGTTTCTGAATTTGGTTCGCCTAAAAACTCTTCATACAGTCTAGTAATATAAGGATTTTTATGTGATTTTCTTAATACCTTTGCTTCATCCTCATCATATATTGCCTTAGCTCTTTGTAATCTTATATCGTTATCCATTTTATAATCCGCATTAATTATCGGTTGACCGCCTCCTGTTACACAACCTCCAGGACAGGCCATTATTTCTATAAATTGATATTCTTTTTCACCAGACTTTATCATTTCCATGACTTCTCTTGCATTGCCAAGACCATGTGCTACTACTGAGGTTATTGTAAGTCCGTTCGGCAGATCTATTTGTGCCTCCCTAATACCTTCCATACCTCTAACTATATTGTAGTCTACTGTCTCTAATTCCTTACCAGCTAGTATTTCAAACACAGTTCTTAAGGCAGCTTCTGCAACTCCTCCTGTAACTCCAAATATTACACCTGCTCCTGTAGACTCTCCAAAAGGATTATCAAAATCTTCTTCTGGTAAGTTTACAAAGTCTATTCCGACTTCTTTTATCATCCTTGCTAACTCTCTAGTGGTTAAAACATAATCCACATCCTGCATAGCTTCCATAGACAATTCTTCCCTTGCACTTTCAAACTTTTTAGCTACACATGGCATTATGGATACATTAATTATATTTCTGGGATCTATTGACATCTTTTGAGCAAAATAACTCTTTATCAATGCACCTTCCATTTGATGTGGAGACTTACATGTAGATAGATTATTAAGCATATCGGGATAAAAATGTTCTATAAATTTTACCCATCCTGGACAGCAGGAGGTCATAAGTGGTAGATTCTCACCAGATTGTAACCTATTTATTAATTCTGTACCTTCTTCCATTATAGTTAAATCCGCTGTAAAATCAGTGTCAAATACTTTATCAAATCCTAATCTTCTAAGTGCTGCTACCATTTTTCCTGTAACTCTAGTTCCTTTTGCCATTCCAAATTCTTCTCCTAAGGCAGACCTAATAGCTGGAGCTGTTTGAACTACTACATATTTTTCAGGAGATGATATTGCACGCCATACTTCATCAATACTTTCCTTTTCATATAGGGCTCCCACAGGACAGGCTACTATGCACTGACCACAATTAGTACAAAAAACATCATCTAAGGATTTTACATAAGCAGGAGATACAATAGTATCAAAACCTCTTTCATTAAATCCTATAGCATGAACACTTTGAACCTTAGCACAGGTATTAACACATCGTCCGCAAAGTATGCATTTTTCAGAATCCCTTGTTATTGAAGGAGATAATGAATCTAAGATTGCTTTTGTTTTTTTACCTTCATATTCTATATCTCTAATATTTAAGCTACTTGTCAGCGCTTGAAGCTCACAGCCTTCATTTCTTATACAAGTTGTACATTCTCTTTTATGATCAGATAGTATAAGTTGCACTACTGTTTTACGTGCTTCTCTAACTTTAGTGGTGTTAGTTTTTATATTCATCCCATCTTCTACTAACACAGAACAGGATGACACTAATTTTGGTCCTACTTCCACTACACATACTCTACAGCTTCCACTATTGTTAACACCTTTTAAATGGCACAATGTTGGTATATGCTTCCCTAAACTCCTAGCGGCCTTAAGTATAGTAGTCCCATTAGGTACCTCAGAAGAAATACCATCAATTGTAAATTTAATCATATTTAATCACTCCTTGTTTTGAATATTAATGAATCTCTATAGCATTAAATTTACATTTACTAATACAAGCTCCACATGTAACGCATATTGCTTGGTCGATAGTATAAGGTTTTTTTAACTCTCCGAATATAGCATCTGCTGGACAAACTTTACTACAAACACTACAGCCTATACACTTGGAGTGATTTATCACATAACTTATTAAAGATTGGCATGCTCCTGCTGGGCACTCTTTATTAACATGAGCATTATATTCATTTCTAAAATACCTTAGAGTAGATAGAACAGGATTTGGAGCTGTCTGACCTAATCCGCATAGAGCTGTAGCCTTTATTTCACGAGAAAGATTTTCTAATTTATCTATATCTGCACTGCTTCCATTTCCTGATGTTATTTTTTCTAATAATTCAAAGAGTCTTCTAGTTCCAATTCTACAAGGTGTACATTTGCCACAAGATTCATCAGCAACAAACTCTAAAAAGAATTTAGCAACATCAACCATACAATTATCTTCATCCATTACTATCATTCCACCAGAACCCATCATAGAGCCAATGGCAATTAAAGTATCATAATCAATAGGTGAATCTAAAAGTTCTGCCGGTATACATCCTCCAGAAGGTCCTCCAGTTTGAACTGCTTTAAATTTCTTATTGTTTGGTATTCCATCCCCTATTTCATATATAACATCTCTTAAAGGTGTCCCCATTGGTATTTCTACTAATCCTGGATTATTTATTTTACCACCAAGTGCAAAAACCTTAGTGCCAGGACTCTTTTCGGTACCTATAGACTTAAACCATTCATGCCCTTTTAATATTATTTGAGTTATATTCGCAAAGGTCTCAACGTTATTTATTAATGTTGGTTTTCCCCAGAGTCCACTATTAGCTGGGAAGGGTGGTTTTTGAGTTGACACTCCTCTTTCTCCTTCTATTGAATGTATAAGAGCAGTTTCTTCGCCGCATACAAAGGCTCCAGCACCTAATCTTATTTCTAAATCAAAATCAAAATTAGTTCTAAATATTTTTTTACCTAATAATCCATATTCCTTCGCCTTAATTATAGCTTTATCTAATCTCTTAACTGCCATAGGGTATTCTGCCCTTACATAAATATATCCTTTATTTGCACCTATAGCATAACCTGATATTGTCATGGCTTCCAACACCGTATAAGGATCACCTTCCAATATGGATCTATCCATAAATGCTCCTGGATCTCCCTCATCAGCATTACATATTACATACTTCTGATCCCCTTGAGCCTTGGCAGTAAATTCCCATTTTAAGCCTGTTGGAAATCCTCCACCTCCTCTACCCCTCAAACCTGATTGTTTTATTAAATCTACTACTTCCTTAGACTTCATCTCCAATAACACTTTTTCTAAAGCTTTATACCCATCAACTGCAATATATTCATCTATTGACTCGGGATCTATTACACCGCAATTTTTAAGAGCAACTCTAAATTGTTTTTTATAAAAATCTACATCATTTAAGGATTTATATATCTTATGTTCTTCATCTTGAGATAAAAGTATATTATACTCCTCTACAACCTTACCTTCTTTAATATGTTGATTTACTACTTTCTTAGCTTTTTCAGGAGTCATTTCAACATAAGTAATCTTATCTTCCCCTGGCATAATAACTTCAACTATAGGCTCTAGCCTACAAACACCAATACATCCTGTTTGTGCAACAGTTACATCAGCAATATTCAGATTTCTTACTTCTTCCATTATTGTATCTAACACTAGATTTGCACCTGCAGCTATTCCACAAGTGGCCATACCAACTACTATTCTCGGATTAGTTCTATCCTGTCCTTGGTTAACTAGCATTTTAGTACTTTGTCTTATTTCATTTAATTCTTCAATGGACTTCATTATTTATCCCCCCCTTAGTCTTATTCAAAATCCTTTAATATCTTTGGAATATCATTAGGGATTAACCTTCCATATACCTTTTCATCTATCATTATTACTGGTGCTAATCCACAAGCACCTATACATCTTGTTGATTGCAATGTAAACTTACCATCCCTAGTTGTCTTTCCTACTTTTACTTCTAACTCCTCACTTAGTTTATCTAGAATTTTTTGAGTACCATTAACATAACATGCAGTGCCTAAGCATACACTTACTACATGCTCACCCTTAGGCACCAATGAAAATAAAGAGTAAAAAGAAGCTACTCCATAAATATCAGTTATGGGTACATCTAATTCTTCAGATATAAGCTTTAAAGCCTCCTCTGGAAGATATCCATAAATATCTTGTACCTTATGTAGTGCTGGTATTAATCCTCCTTCCATTTCTTTAAAAGCTTTTAATTCTTCTTTAGCCATAATAAGATTGTTGTTGCTTTCACCATAATTACAACAACAGTTTTGATTATCCATCATATTAATCCCTCCATCCTTTTTATATTTTAAATTTGTAAAATAATTTTTAATGTCCATCTTAAAATGTCATTAATTTATTATATCAAATTTATTACATAATTCAATTCAATATTCTGTATATTTGAAATATTCTGTATATTGTTATAAAAATAACAATATCTTCATTCTATAAAATAGTCTTGTATTATTGATTAATTCATGATATAATGGGGCAAAATATCTACTAACTGTTAAAACATTGAAAGAAATAAGTAGTCCCCATGGTTACAATTCTAGAGAGTAGATCGGCTGGTGAAAGATCTATAGTACATGGTAAGATGAATTACATTCTGGAGTTGTGGAGTTAAAAGCTTCGCCGGTTTCCATCCGTTATAATGGATTGAGGCATCTATTTGATGTAAATTAAGGTGGTACCACGGGTTATCTCGTCCTTTAGGACTAGATAGCCCTTTTATTTTTGTATAAAAAAATATACTTTTTATGAATTTAAAGAGGAGGATTTAAAATGGAAAATGTTTTTGACGTTTTAAAACAACGTGGTTTTGTTAAACAGTTTACACATGAAGATGAAATTAGAGAAATGTTAGGTAAAGAGAAAGTTACTTTCTATATAGGCTTTGATCCAACAGCAGATAGCTTACATGTAGGCCATTTTGTACAGCTTATGGCTATGTCACATCTTCAAAAAGCAGGACATAGACCTATATTCTTGGCAGGTGGTGGTACTGGAATGATTGGTGACCCATCTGGAAGAACTGATATGAGGCAAATGATGACTCCAGAAACAATTCAGCATAATGTTAATTGTTTTATTGAACAAAGTAAAAGATTAATCGATTTATCAGAAGGTAACGCCATTATAGAAAACAATGCTAATTGGTTATTGGACTTAAACTATGTTTCCTTTATTAGAGAAATAGGTAGACACTTCTCTGTTAATAGAATGTTAACAGCAGAATGCTTTAAAAATAGAATGGAAAAAGGATTATCTTTCTTTGAATTTAACTACATGATTATGCAGTCCTACGACTTTTTAGAGTTATTTAGAAGATATGGTTGTCGCCTACAATTAGGTGGAGATGATCAATGGTCGAATATTATTGCAGGTGCTGACTTAATTAGAAGAGTTGAAGGTGAATCTGCATATGGAATGACCTTTACACTACTAACTACAAGTGAAGGTCAAAAAATGGGCAAAACTCAATCTGGAGCAGTTTGGTTAGATCCTAATAAAACATCTCCTTTTGAGTTCTACCAATACTGGAGAAATGTTGCAGATGCTGATGTTGAAAACTGTCTTTCTCTACTTACTTTTTTACCTATGGATGAGGTAAAAAGACTAGGTTCTCTTGAGGGAGCTGAAATAAACAAAGCTAAAGAGGTTCTTGCCTTTGAAGTTACAAAGTTAGTACATGGAGAAGAAGAAGCTAAAAAAGCAGAAGAAGCTGCAAAAGCTCTATTTGGTGAAGGCGCTTTAGGTGGATCTGTTCCATCAACTGAGATTTCCAAAGGTGAATTTACAGATGGTATAGACGTTATTACTCTACTATCTAAAGCTGAGTTGATTCCATCTCGTGGAGAAGGTAGACGTCTAATACAACAAGGTGGAATAGTTATTAACGATGAGAAAATAACCGATATTAATACTCTAATCACACTTGATTTCTTTAAAGATGATACATTAATGATTAAAAAAGGTAAAAAAACTTACCATCAAATTAGATTAATCGACTAAAAATATTTAATGTTAATATAATCTATGTATTAAAGATTTTAGCTATATAATGAATATTTAAAAGGAGTAATGGAAAGTCCACTACTCCTTTATTTATTATTATACTAAGTTCTATTTTTATTAGCTAGCAGGAATTATTATTTTTTGTCCTGGGAAAATTAAATCTGCATTCTTAATATTATTGATTTTTTGTAATTCTTGCCAAGTTGTATTATATTTAATTGCAATCTTTGATAACCAATCCCCTGGTTTAACAATATAAACAATGGATTCTTTTACAACTGGTTTTACTACCTCTTCTTTTACTTCTTTTACTTCTTCTACTACTTCTACTTGCTCTTCTTTTTGTTCTTCTACTTCTTTAACTAAAATTCGTCCTTCTAGTTTAGGCTCTATAACTTTCTTTTCTTTTATATAATTAACTACTGCCTCATCCATAGTCATCATTTCTTTAACTAGTTCTCCAGCAGCAATCATTGTATATCCATCGCCACCAGCGGCAATAAAGTCATTAGTAGCCATAGTATATTTTTTATTTAAGTCCAAAGGATCTCCATTTACTGTTATATCTACAACACGATCTCCTACTGGTTTAGAAAGATCAATTGCATATTTCATTCCTGCTACATGAGGAAAGCCACCTGCTAACTCCGGATAGGATTTTGTTCCATGTTCTAAAGCAGCCTTAATAGCCGCACCATCTAGTTTTTTTACAACTAAAGTATTTCCAAACGGGAACACAGTAACAACATCTCCAGTTGTAATATTACCTGCTTCTATTGAGGCTCTAATCCCTCCACCGTTTACTAATGCAATATCTGCATCTGTCCAGTGTAGGAATATGTCTCCAACTAAGTTTCCTAAATTAGTTTCCTTAACTCTTGCCAATTCCCTTTCTCCATCTAATCGCACCTTTGCTTCCCCTATTACTTCAGATAAAATTTCATTTTGTCCTTCTGCTATAGATTCAATTAGATTTTGAACTTCTTCTTCTGGGGCTACTTCTTCAAAATCTTTTTTACTAACTAAACTTGCCGATTTATCAACTATTTTACCTTCTAAAATACTTATTTCAACAACACCTATGTTTTTACCATAATCGCCTGTACTAGCAATAAGCGTATCTCCCACTAATAACCCTTCTTCAAATGTACTATGACTATGACCATCAATAAAAATATCTATTCCTTTTACTTCTTCTACTACTTTAATACTAGTGTCCACACTTTCTTCATCAATCCCTAAATGTCCAAGAGCAATAATAACATCTGCCTTTTCTTCTCTTAATTTTTCAACCATTTTTGCTGCAATCTCTGATGGATCTTCAAAAACTAATCCTTCAACATTTTTAGGATTAGTTTTATATGTAGTCTCTGGTGTAGATAAACCAAATATTCCTACTTTTACGCCATCTATTTCTTTAATAATATATTTATCTAAAAGATTTTCTCCTTTTTCTGTTTTAATATTTGCTGATATTAAAGGAAAATTACTCATTTCTTTTAACTCTAATAGTCTTTCATACCCATAGTTAAAGTCATGATTACCTGGAACCATAGCATCATATTTTAAAGCATTCATTGCCTTAATTACACTTTCTCCCTTTTCTAATGTCGCTATGGATAAACCATGGAATGTATCTCCTGCATCGAGTAATAAGGTATTTGGATTGTTTTGTCTAAAATTATTAACTAATCCAGCAATTTTAGCATATCCAATTTCACTAGAGCTTTCTTGAATTCTTCCATGCAAATCATTAGTATGGAAAATAGTAATTTTGGTAACTACTCCTTCATTAGCATAAGTAAAAATTCCACCCAAGCTGCTAATTATTAAAGTTAGCACCACAAAGAAGATAGCTATCTTCTTTCTAGAAAAAACATTTACCATAATTTCTCAACCCCTTCTTATTTAATATAAAAATTCGTCTGATGCTATCGCATCGACTCATGGCGCACTTAAAATTCATTTTAAATTTTCAAGTGCTTAAAATATTACCATCCTTTTACTGCTTTAAAAAATCTCTCAATAGTCAAAAAACTTATACCTTCTTAGACTATAAGAAAATACAAGTAAATTTAACACATTATATTTTGTATTAAATTTACTTGTATTATATGAATATTCTATATATTATATTTTTTTCCTTTATTATTTATAAAATATATTTTAAAATTTATTTTTCTATATTTAAAACAAGTTTTTCTATCCCTTTTGCTACCCCATTGTCATTATTAGAAGTAGTAACATAATGAGCTTGCTTTTTAACGTACTCTTCTCCATTTTCCATCGCAACAAATGTCCCCACATAGTGCTTCATTGACAAATCATTAAAATTATCTCCAAAAGCAATAATTTCTTCAGGCTCCACTTTATAAATTTTTCTCAACATCTCAATTCCTTTTCCCTTGGATACTCCCTTGCTCATAACTTCTAAGTTGTTATACCATGATTTATCAATAGTAATACTATTAATTCCTTCTAACTCTTTTTTTATAATATCCATTTTTGTATTATCGTCATCAACGGCCATTAGCTTTAATATATTTATATTGTTATTTTTAAAATAACCAATAGTATCTTCTAATTTTTCTATATGAATTTTATTTTCATCACTTTGATCTTCATTCCAAGCACTATATATAGAAGAGCTAAATCCTAATTTTTCAACATATATTTTTTCCTCATCATATATGTGAAAATAAACATTATATTTTTTAAAAACTTCTATTACCTTTAAAGCATCCTCTTTATCTATTGGATTAATATCAAGAACTTCATTGCTATTTGCATCTCTAACCAAAGCACCATTACACGCAATAATAGGCGCTTTAATACCTAATAATCTTGCATAAAATCTTGCAGATGTAAATATTCTACCAGTAGCTATAGCAACTTGGATTCCACTATCCTGGGCTTTTTTTAAAGCCTTTTGATTTTCTATGCTAACTTCTTTATTGCTATTAAGTAATGTACCGTCCATATCTAGTACTATAAGCTTATATTTCATTGTAATCCTCCTTCAATGATGTCAAAATTAAAATTTTCTGGAACTTTTTACATATATTATATTGACAAATAATTAACATTATCCTATAATGAAGATATAATTGTATATAATAATTATTATTATTTTTAAGGTGGTGCATATTATGGATATTTTAATAAAAGAACTTAAATCTAATAGTTGTAAAATTACGCCTCAACGTATGGCAGTATATCAAACAGTTAAGGAATCTATAGATCATCCTAATGCTGAAGCTGTATTTAAAAAGTTATCTCCTACTTACCCTACTATGAGCTTAGCAACCGTATATAAATCTTTAGAGTTATTTTCTAAGTTAGGATTAATACAGGTAATAAACATCGGAGAAAATAGTTTTCGATATGATGGAAAAACTGAAGAACATCAACATATCATTTGTACCAATTGTTCAAAAATCGAGGATTTAAATAATGATGTTTTTGAAGATTTAACTATTAAGGTGCAAAATATTTCAAAGTATCAAATTCAAAAACAACAATTATGTTTTTATGGAACCTGCTCTGATTGTATACAAAAGGCCAGTTCTTAATTTTGCTATTTTCTAAAACCTTAAAGTCGACAAAGGAATAACCTGCAAAGAATTGGTATATTCATTTTTATCTACAATCATGTCTATACTATAGGCTTTTTGCAAATTTTCTTTTGTTATTACTTGATCTGGACTTCCCATTATAATTTTTGTACCTTTATGAAGAAGTAGTATTTGTTTACTATAGCGGGCAGCTAAATTTATATCATGAAGTGCCATAATAATAGTTACCCCTTTTTCTTCATTTAATACCTTTAATAGATCTAATATTTCTATTTGATGATGCATATCTAATGCTGCAGTAGGTTCGTCTAACAAGAGAATCTGTGGCTCTTGAGCTAATGCTCTTGCAATAACTACCCTTTGACTTTCCCCACCACTTAACTGATTTATACTTCTATCTCTCAAATGCCATGTATTCGTTCTTTCCATTGCTTCCTTTACTATAGCAATATCTTTAAAAGTTTCCTGTTGGAATCTCCCCACATAAGGATTTCTACCCATTAAAACAATTTCATGAACAGTAAAATCATATTCAATATTTGTATTCTGTGGAACTACAGCTATTTCACGAGCTAATTCCTTTAATGGATAACTTTTTAATTCTCTATTATCTAGTAGAACAGTTCCACCTTTAGGCATTAAAGTTGATGCTAAATTTTTTAATAATGTTGATTTTCCTGAACCATTAGGTCCTATCATTGTTATAATACTGCCTTTTGTAATCTTTAAATTAATATCATCTAAGATTACCCTTTCATCGTAAAGAAATACTAAATCCTTTGTTTCAATACATTTTCCCATACAATAACCACCTATACTGTTCGTTTTGTTTTCCTAAGCAAGTAAATAAAAAAAGGCCCTCCTGCTAAAGCAGTAATAATACCAACAGGCACTTCAGTAGGTGCAATAATCGTTCTTGATAAAGTATCTGCAACAATTAAAAATATTCCTCCTACTAGTCCACTAGCAGGTATAAGAATACGATGATCCGGACCCATAAGTAAACGAACCATATGAGGCACAATAAGGCCTACAAAACCGATTATTCCGCTAACAGAAACTAAAAAAGCTGTTATTAATACACTGGTAATTAAAATTACTTTTTTAACCTTTTCTGTTTCAACTCCCATATTTTGTGCACTATCCTCACCTAATAACATAATATTTAAGTCCTTTGAAAAAATATATATTATGATACTACCCAATAAAACTGGTATTATAGCTATTTGTATATGATTCCATCCTCTTCCTGAAAAACTTCCCATTGTCCAGAAAATAATTGTACTTACATCTCTTGTTGAAATTGTCATTATAAACGACATTATAGCAGTAAAAAACTGCCCTGTAGCAATTCCTGCTAATAATAATGTAGTTACTGGTACTTTTCCCTTTATTCTAGCCATATTATATACAATTAATGTAGCTAGCAAAGCACCTGTAAATGCAAATATAGATACAATTCCTATACCAAAAAACATTTTATTTAACTTTAGCAAAATAGCTATAGAAGCTCCTAAAGCTGCTCCTGAAGAAGTACCCACTATAAAAGGATCAGCCATAGGATTCTTTAACATTCCTTGAAAAGCTACGCCTACAATTGATAACCCATATCCAACTAGAAAAGAAAGTAATACCCTTGGTAGTCGAATGTTTTGTATAATCGCAATATGAGATTTTTGTATATTTGAAACATCAATATAATCTCCTATTATAGGAATGGTTTTTAAAATGATTTTTATACTATCAATAATAGTTACATTAGCCACTCCAATAACTAAGGATATAGATATTGTTATCATCAATGTCATTAGTAGTAGTGGAAATATTTTTAAATAATTATGCTTTTCCATAGACAGTCTGCCTCCATATATATTCCCATTAAAATAGCTGGAATATATTATTAAAATACCTCTGGATGTATAGCCTTTGCGAATAGCTCTAAGGCCTCAATTATTCTAACACCTGGTCTTGATACTATATTAGGATCTAATAACTCTATTTTATCATTTTTAACGGCAGTAATAACATCATAACCTGGTCTAGATTTTATTATATTTTTTAATTCTTTCATTTGCTCAGGATTTAAAGTGAAGTTTTCAGCAGTATGAGCTGGTGCTATATAAATCTCAGGATCTTTTTCCACCATAGCTTCAACACTATATTGAGGATAAGCTCCATCCCCATCAGCTGCAATATTTTCTCCACCAGCTAAAGTGATTAACTCATTTATGAATGACCCTTCACCAGCTGTCATTAAAGGTTCGTCCCAAACTTGATAAAACACTCTTGCCTTCTTCTCATTCTTAACTTTATTAACAATATTATCTCTTTTTTCCTGCATTCCACTTACTATTTGTTCCGCTTTTTCTTCTACACCCATTACTTCACCTAATTGTAATATGTTATTAAAAATTTCATCGATTGTTTCAGGCGAATATAACATTACCGCTATTCCACTTGCCTTTATTTGTTCTATAGACTCAGGAAGGGCTTCGTTATATAGAAATACTACATCTGGATTTAACTCTAATATTTTCTCTACATTTATTGCAAAGGCATTACCTACCTTTTCTTTCTCTAGGGCTTCTATAGGATAATCACAAAAATCCGATACTCCTACAATTTTATCTTCTAATCCTAAAGCAAATAGAATTTCTGTTTGACTAGGCGCAATCGAAACGACTCTTTCTGGTTGCTTCTTTATTGTTACAGAATTTCCGAATCCATCTACAATATCCATAGGATAGGTTGTATTCTCTATATTGTTACCTACATCCCCCTGTGAATTCTCTTTTTGTTCTTTGGCACAACCAAATAGCAAGGTTGTCAATAGCATTAATACTACTAAAAATATAGTTGCTTTTGATTTTCTCATAAAAACATCCTCCTCTTATAGTTTCTTACTTACATTTTAAATATAAAAAAGCAGCAAAGCTGTCCAAACACCCTCATAACTACGCAAGTTGAATTCTTTCCCTTGCGACCCCTGTTTTTTATAATATAAAAAATCCCTCACCAAAGGGTAAGGGATTATAAACACACTAATATTTCACCTATCCCTCCGAAGGCTGCATGTGCTAAAACTTGGTAGGTCTCCTGACTCGTGAATCATTTTACTTCAGCACCTTCCCGGTCAATACCAGTGGTATATCGCTGTTTCATCATCACTTACAGTAGCGGGGGCTGTAATGGATTTTCACCATTTTCCCTTTTAAGCTCAATTGAGCACCGTCAATATTTAGATTGCCTTAATGATATCAAAAAAGAGGAATATTTTCAATTCTTTTTTATGCTATGCTTCTTTTGTTAATCTCATACCTTAAAGGAAAAGTACAGTCTATCAGTTTCTTTTTTTCGTACATTTTTCTCTGTTAATTCTTCTTCTATCCTAGAGCCTATTACAAAAATATTATGATCTTCTTTATATTGTCCAGATGTTTCTAAAATATATTCACCACTAGGTACGTGTTTTAACATAAGCCACAAATAATCTTTTCCGAACTCTTGGCAAATATGCTCATACTCTGTAATAAATTTTCCATCTATAAATTTACCAATTATATCTCTTTCGTTTTTCAGTTCTATATTAATATATTTTTTTAATATTATCCCTAATGGATATACTTTAGGTTCTACAAAACCTTTATTAAATAATGAACGATCTAAATTATATATGTCTGCAAGATATTCCATAGAACCTAATAAAATTCCACTATGACTTCCTTCCATTATAAATGTTTCTGCATTATCTATAGTTGCACTATTAACCGTTACCGTCCCATCCCCTTCTTTTGTTTTCAATGATCCTATAACATATGCTTTTTTATATTTAAATAATAATTCTGTATCTAGTAGCAAGACCTTATCTGTTTCCTTGTTAGTCCCAACAAAACAATATAGATTTTTAACTCGATTATTTAATGTATCTATATTTTTATTTAGCTCATTTAGTAAATAATTATTATAAAGTGTATATTCTCTTGGAATATAGTGGTAATCATTGTCGATTTTACAGCATAATATTTTCCCATAATCATCTGTAGGTATTAAATCTCGTAATCCTGGAAAATTCTCATGTAATTTTTCAATATTCTCTGTCCCCAAAGGTATATCTAGTATTTTAGTAAGTAACCAAATGTATCCTCTGCGTATAATGTCAAATAGTTCTTTCTCGGTATCTGTTTTCTTCATTAGTTTTCCAATACTCCACAAATGATAGGCTTCAATGTTTCCCTTATTAGGAGTTCCAAAGCACATTAAATTTCTAACATTATAGGAGTATTCTATACTTTGAATATAAGTACGAGCTACCACTCCACCCATACTATGACATAATAAATCAACTTTTTGATTAGGATGCTTTTCTTCTACCCGTAATACTAAAGGTTGTAAAAACTCCTTTACTATTTCCCTACAGCTTTTTCGCCAATCATAATAACAAACAAATAAATTCTCATTTAATTTATATCCTAATTTCTCTAATTCTTTTAAAAATGGTTTATAAAACCAACTTGCCACACCAAAGCCCCACTCAATTTGACATCCTAACATCTCTCCGCCAATAGATCCCATTAAACCAGGAATAAAAATAATTGGATTTAGTTTAGTAACTTCCATTGTCTTCCCCCTTCTTTTTTCATTATCTCAATTATATTTATCCGATAGATACCAATTCTATGACCCTAAATTGCAAAAAAATAAAAGTGGTATTATTCTACCACCTTTTCACATTCAACTTTTATTCCTTCAACATTTAGCAATTTTTCTTTAATATGCAGCCCACCACCGTAACCTACTAACTTTTTATTAGCCCCTATTACTCTATGACATGGAATAATAATAGGAATTCTATTTTTATTATTTGCTCCTCCAACAGCCCTTACGGCTTTAGGATTGTCAATACTATAGGCCAAATCTTTATATGTTATAGTTTGACCATAGGGTATATCTAATAATGCATTCCATACTTTTTTTTGAAAATCGGTCCCCACCATATAAAGTGGAATCGTAAATTCTGTTCTCTTACCCTCAAAATATTCGTATAACTGATTTATGTATATTGCATTTTCCTCTTTATCATACGAAAGTTGATACATAGGAAAATCTTTTTTTATACTTCTAATAAAATCCTCTTCACTTTGATCAATTCCAATTGATACAAGTCCTTCATTCAAAGATGCGACATAAAGAACTATATTATTAACTACTATTTTACTATAATAAATAATAGCTTTAGTTGGCTCCATCTTTTTCATGACCATATTGCTCCCTTGCTAATCTCCATTGCTCTCTAGCTTTCAATTGAATATGTCGTTTTGTTTTAATATCGGGGTGATCTAATGCTACACTATACCATTTAATAGCTTCTCTTTGTCTTCCAAGCCTTCTATTTAATTCACCATTTAAATAGGCCAAAGATACTTCATCCAGACCTGCTGCATCCAATCTTTCTGTTTGATAAGCATTTTGGAAGAAATTTAATGTATAATTTAAAAATTCTTCTTCTCTTGGACTTTTAGCTTCTCTATATAGCCATGCCAACCTCAAACATATTCCACCGATGTATGCCTTCGACTTTTTTAATATTTGAGCAACTAGCAATGCCATTTTATAACTTTCTTCCGCTTCGTGAAAAGTACGCACTCCGCTGAAACTCCGCTCATTCCATTTAACTCCTATCGATTGCTGTAATATTGTGGCCTGATTTTTATTAATATTTTCAAATTCTTTTTCTGTAGAACTATATCCACATTTAGGGCATACCCAAATATAATAATAATTTGGATTTATATTTTTATAAATAACATTAAAATCATCTTCTCGATTTTCTATCCTAAGTGACCGAGTCCTCACTTTTTTTGTAGTAAATTGGTTTTTACATATAGGACAAGTACAATCTTTATCGTATAGTAAGTTATCTACTTCCATCTTGAAACTACCTCCCTTTAAAGTTAATTATATTATAGCAAATTTGATTATAATTAACTATGGGACAATCATATAGTTTTTTAAACAAATAAAATATTATTGTTTTATTCCTTCTATAACAATACCATCTCTAGGTGGGTAGTAATCTTTAGAAATCACTTCTTTTTTTAACTCTTTACCATCTTGTAAATACACTTTATATGTAACTACACGATAACCTTTTTTGCCAGCTTTATTAATTCTTCTTTCTCCAACATCCATATTAGGATCCTTTTTTATTTCCATTTTGGGTTTGACTACTTCAATGATTTCGGATTCTAAATCTATAGACATATTATTAGTTTTCTTGCTATATAGTTTTACATGTACTTGCTCTCCCTTAATATAACTTTCAATGTAAATAGGATAATCCTTATTGTTTCTAAACTTAAAGTCTATGTAGCCATAGGCAACTGTTGCATCTTGCCCAATGGGAACATACCCTACAGGCCGACCATGATTTCTTCTTGATGTTACTTCTACATCTGACCGAATAGTCGCTTGATATAATGTTGTAGATACTTGACAAATGCCGCCACCAATTCCTGGCACCAACTCACCGTTAACTATAACTGGTGCTTCCTTGTAGCCTTCTTCTGCACTTCTTGGTCCTGTACTCTCGTTAAATGAAAACTCATCTCCTGGCATTAATAGCATATTATTAATACTATTTACTGCAAGTTTGATATTTTCTGATCTACCCTTTTCTTGACTATTAAAAGTAGTCACATATTCACCGATTAAATCTTGAATAGTGCTTAAATCTTTTTCTATAATTTCTGGTGTAGTATTTTTAACTGGTATATAGATTATATCATTGTTAAAATTCCCTATGGCACCTACTATACTCTCCCTTAAAGCATTTTCATCTACTTCTACTCCTAAAACTTCTTTTTTAATTATGAAGGTACCATTTTTTCGGTTAATTTCAGCATCTATAGATGGTTTATTAACCGTTTGACTAATATTCTTTATTATACTCTCAATTTCAAAAGGGTTATAATATGGTTCTAATCTAATTATTTCAGGATTCTTTCTCAGATTATTAATCTTTTTTATTCTTTCATAATAATTACCAGACCTACCTACTCCATAAGCCTTATCGATATAATCATCAAATAAATAATATAAGCCTAAATCCTCATAGGATAGTTGCCAACTACTATCTTTATAAACTAATTCTTTACGAAAAGAATCTATCTCCTTTTCAAAGATTCTTCTAACCTTAACTTTTGCTTCTTCAGGGGTAAGTCCTCCAACATCGACGCTCTCAATAAATATATTTGGAAAGATTCTTGACCCATTAAAAATCCAATTGCCTATTGTGACTAAAATAATAATAATAATACATAAAATTATTGTACCAACTATCCATAAGTTTTTTTTAGAAATCTTATTAACTGATACAGACGAACCCATAAAATAATCACCCCTAGATAGATCAGTGTATTTAATATATATTATTTTATTTTTTAAAAAATATTCACCGACTATCTACTAATTGTCCCAATAGACCTTTATTTCATCACCAGTTTCTATAAAATCTGTATAGTTTGCATCATGTCCATTCAGAAGTAAAACTAGTTTTCCTTGTACAGTACTGCGATCAAAATCAATATAATCAAAAATATCTACAAAAATAACTCCACCATTTTTTTTAGGAATTTCTACTAGACTGTCATTACATTTAACTAAGATTGATTCCTTTGTTAGTTGTAACTGTTCTTTAGAATTTTCTTTTACTTCTTGTAAATTATTTACAATTACTTTTTTTTCAATGCTAACATAGTCCTTATGTCTAATTTTTTCGTCTAATGATGCTATTTTATCATTAATTTTAATAATATACTCATCATAAGAAACATCCATATAAGTACAAAGGTTTTCAATGCTTTCTATTCTACAGTATTGGATATTATCATCTTCTTTAATGATTATATCGCCTTCTGCCTTTTCATTATTTATTGTACAATTATATACCTGTAAAGTAGATTCACCATTAATAAAAATTTCATCTTCTAATGGTACTATGTCTTTTAAAAGATATGTTGCGGGTTGCCCCTCTTCAGCAGGATGAACCTTAATTATATCTCCATCTTTTATGCTTGATTCAATATTAGATGCCTTTCCATTAATAAGTATTTCAGCAACCTCTCCATATTCTCCATACAATGTTCTGTTATTATCATTTAATATAATATTTATAGACTTACCTCTCTTTGGTATCAATTTTCGCGGATTAAATCCAGCTAAAACAAGTGCATCCTTCACTTTCAGCTTTTTAGTTTGAAAAAGTTTAGATCTCTGTCCATTTATGTATATTTCAATAAAATCTAACTCTTGATTATTTACAGCCTTAGCCAAAATTCCTATAGGGGTAATATATTCTGGTCCTGAAATAGGTTCCCTTATTAAAACAGTATTTTTTATTGTTTCTATTCCTCTGACTACTACTCTTTCCTCAGGAAGATTAAGTTCTTTTGCAATAAATGTATTTAAATAAGGTATTTGACTTCCACCACCTATTAAAAAAACGGCGCTAGGTGATTTTCCATTTTGTTCAATAATATTAGAAGCTATTAGCTTTGCCACCTTTTTTATTGCAGACTCAATCTTCTTTAAGATTTCTTCACTTTCTATCTCATACGGTATTCCTACAATATCTGAAAATTTTTGAATTTTTTCTTTACATAAGTTAATTTTTAAGTTTTCTGCTGTATCAAAGTCTAGTAAGTAGCATCTAGATATTTCCTCGGTAATATCATCTCCAGCACTAGCTGTCATTCCATAGGCTACTACCGTCCCTTCCTTTGTAATAGCAACGTCTGATGTACCTGCACCTATATCCACTAAAGCCAAGTTTAATAATCTTGCATTTTCAGGAATAGCTACTTCAATTGCTGCAATAGGCTCTAATGTCATATAACTAACTTCTAAATTTAATTTAGAAGTTACAACATACAAACTATCGACAACAATCTGAGGTAAAAAAGTTGCTAAAATATCTAACTTAATTTTATTCCCCTTATGTCCTAAAGGATTTGTAATTATACCATCATTAATATAGTAATGTACTACAGTATGACCTACACAAAAATACTTTGTATATTCCTCACCTTGTTTTTCTAGCTCATATTGAGCTTTTTGCAATCCCTCTACTTCCAAACTATTAATTAAGTCTTTATCAATATCTTTTGTAGAATCAATTTCTCTATCAATTGTTACTTTATTTGTTTTAAGCGAGCGTCCAGCAACTGCAATAGATACCTGATCCAGAGAACATTGTGCCTTTTCCTCTAAATTAGTTTTAACCTTTCTAACAATTTCTGTTACTCCATCAATGTCATGTATTTGACCATTATACATAACTCTTTTTTGATGAAATTCGACAGCAATATGCTCTATATTTATTTTATCATTTTCTTTTTTACCTAATATACCCACTACACTTCTAGTACCAATGTCTAGAGCAAAAACAAACCCACTATTGCTTAATTCTTCGTATGCCATATACTACATCCTTTCTAATACAAACAATTATATATACATACACAATTCTTCATAAAGCCAACTTTTCCTTTTTTACATTTTAACATAAAAAAAGAACCTCTCGGCTCTTTTTGTTTATTATTCACTACTTCGTAGACTCTATTATTTCTATTTTATCCTCTTTAATTCTAATGCTTTCTAAAAAATAGACAGATTTAAATTAATTACATAATACCTTTATCAATCATAGTCTGAACCATAGAATCAAATCCAGAGCTATTATACATAAACATAATAATATCTGAGTCTGTATTTTTAATAATCTGTTCATAAGTCATATGAATATTTCCTATATTCCTAGGGTCAACAAATAAAACTTCTGAGAATAAATCGGCAAATAACAAGGTAGTAGGTGCTTGATAAGAATCTCTAAAAACCAAGATTTTTTTATCTATTAGAGCATCATCATTTTTTATTTTAAGTATATTACATACATTACCTCTAATATATGCTCCACCATAATCCCATTTCTTTTTGTTTCTTGAAGTAGCAATAACATCTATTTCCTCTGCTCTTTTATCTTTTTTACCATCATTTAAAAAATATTTATAATCTTGATTTTCTAAATAAACATATATTGGATATTCCTTTTCATCCACTATCATATTTAAGTTTCTATTATAACTACCGATAAAATCCTTTTCCTTATACTTCATAGTTTTATATTTACTAAAATGTTCTTCTAACATCGGAGATGAAATACCTAGATTCATTTTCTCAACCATCAATTTAAAACCTTCAAAAGCTCCTAATCCATTCCAATGGTGGTCAGTTTTAAAATACAACTTTTCACGTTCTTTATCACTAAACTTATTTAACATATATTCATCCATATCTAAAAATCTTATAATATTTGAATTGAGTCGAGATTTAAAAGACTCCTTGTTAATATTTATATTCTCTGTATTATCAACAAACTTAG
Organism: Alkaliphilus flagellatus; assembly: GCF_018919215.1. Lineage (NCBI taxonomy): Bacteria > Bacillati > Bacillota > Clostridia > Peptostreptococcales > Natronincolaceae > Alkaliphilus > Alkaliphilus flagellatus. The sequence continues at coordinate 662,430 of NZ_JAHLQK010000001.1, read as the reverse complement.
GGTATAAGTGCTTAAGCATATTGGTTTTATGAGGTGTTAATGCAAAGTATACATCCTTCCCTAAATTATGACTAATCTTTGCTAATTCATTTATGGCATCAGTATATTCCTTCTGACTACCAGATGTTAATACCTGAGGAAACTTGCCTAAAATCCAATTATCCTCACCAAGATAATAATTGCCAACTTCAGATTTATCTAGTTTGAACTCGAACATTCTATTTATACTAGTCATTTCTTCTCTAAATACAAAATGATCTGTATAATACTTTTCAAATTTAGAGATATAGGTGCCATCTATTAAATCTTTAATCGTTGGTTTTTTTTCTAAATTCCTATTTTCTATGATACTTACTTTTTTATTTGAAATAAATATATTCATTAAAAAGAATACGGTTATCATTGACAAAAATGGAATTACTATATATTTTGCTTTTTTCTTATTCATATATACTCTCCTCTTTGTCTAAAATCTAAAGTATAAAAAAGGATTATAGCTAGAACTACTTAGCAAAATTGTAACTGCAATCATGCAAATAATAAGTATTAAGCTGTGAAATCCATATGCTATTTGATTTTCCAATAATTTTTTATTTGTTTTATTAACTAAATGCTTTATTCTGCTTACTATTGGTGTTGAAAATATTATTGAAACAAAAACTATATACCAATAGTCATTTATATACATAATGGCACTGTTATTTATAATGGGATTTGTACCTAACCCCATCATTACTTTTATAAAACTCATTGCTTGATTTATATTATCTGTCCTAAAAAATACCCATCCAATAAGGACTACAAATAATAAATAAATATGTCTGAATATTTTAGGTAATCTATTTAGTAACTTTTCTAAAAATGCCTTTTCTAATACTATGAGAACTCCATAGTATAGTCCCCAAATTACAAAGGTCCAATTTGCACCATGCCATAAGCCAGTTAAAAACCATACTATAAATAAATTCCTATATAGTTTTATTTTAGATACCCTATTGCCTCCCAGTGGAATATATAGATAATCTCTAAACCAGCTACCCATAGAAATATGCCATCTTCTCCAAAACTCAGAAACCGATTGGGATATATAGGGGTAATCAAAGTTTTCTAAGAAGTCAAATCCGAACATTTTACCCAGCCCTATAGCCATATCACTATAACCACTAAAATCAAAATATATTTGAAGTGTATAGCATATTATTCCAATCCAAGACTCAATAATTGATAAGCTAGATATATTTGCCGTAAATACTCCATCGGCAACAAATGCTAGTTGATTTGCTAAAATTACCTTTTTAGACAATCCAAATACAAACCTATTTACGCCTTCTGCAAATTTGTCCAATGAGTGTTCTCGTTCTTTTATCTGTTTATCCACTGTTTGATATCGAACTATAGGACCTGCAATTAATTGAGGAAATAAACTAATATATAATGCTAAATCCGATAATTTTTTTTGAACTCGAGCATCTTTTCTATAGACATCTATTACATAACTCATTGTCTGGAAAGTAAAAAAGGATATTCCAATAGGCAATTTAATACCCTTTATGCCAAATAAAAAATCCGCATACTTAAATACAATCAATAAAGATAAATTAAAGATAATAGATATAGCTAACCATAACTTTTTATTTGACTTTGAATTAATCTCTACTTTAAGTCCCATAAAGTAATTAACTATTATTGAAAATATCATCAGATATATGTATCTTGGTTCACCCCAAGCATAAAAAAACAAACTTGCTATTAATAATATATAATTTCTAAATTTATTATTTGATAGATAATAGCAAGCAAGAACAATTGGTAAAAATAAAAATAGAAATATTAAACTGCTAAATACCATTAGCCCCACTCCTTTAATCATAACTTTAGTTATGCAAAAATAAAAATATAATTGGCAAAGCTTCCAAAAAAATAAGTATTGCATAAATTCTTATCCCATGTTAAATAAGAGTTACCAACAAATATTACATAGGGGGTAAGAAGTATGCAATACACGACTACTATTATAAAACCAAACCAAGAAATTTACAACTCTATTGAAGATATATATAAACAGCTAAAAAAACCTCTAACTAAGTTTAGTTTAGAGGTTTTTTGTTAATACTAACATATTTTTTCTATTTTGTCGTTTCCTTATAATATTTACAATGATCTTTTATAATGCAATCCTTACAGTTTGGATTTCTTGCATAGCAGCATCTTCTACCATGAAATATTAAAAGATGGTGAGCTAAGCTCCATAATTTCTTATCTATAGCTTTTTGTAATTGGATTTCTGTATCCAATACATTTTCCGCATTGGCTAATCCTATTCTATTAGATACTCTAAAAACATGTGTATCTACTGCTATGGAAGGTACATCAAAAGCATTACTTAAAACTACATTAGCTGTTTTTCTACCAGCTCCTGCCAAAGACATTATACCCTCCATTGTGTTTGGAACCTCTCCATTAAACTCTTCTGTTAATTGCCTACACATTAAAAGAATGTGTTTGGCCTTATTTCTATATAAACCAATTTGTTTAATTTTATCCTCCAGTTCATTTTGTGTTAATAGCAAAAATTCATTTACGGTAGGATATTCTTTAAATAAATCCTTAGTCACTTCATTAACCTTTTTATCTGTAGTTTGTGCAGATAAAATTGTAGCTACCAATAACTGAAACGGTGTTTCATAATTAAGCTCACATCTTGCATCAGGATACTCCTTCATTAAAAGCTCTATTACATTTTTAGTTCTAGCATTCATATGTCTTCTCCCCCTAAAAATTTTATCTTGGATATATTGCTAAGTCTCCACCTCTATAATCAGAAGATCAAGCACTACATCCTTAAAGTAAGTGCAACTATGATTCAGATAAAGTTAAAACTTCATATGAATCAAGTTTTCTTTATTAAATAGATATGTTTAAATTTTAGTATCATCTAATACAGAGTATATAATAGGAATTACAATTAAAGTCAGCAGCGTAGATAAAGTAAGTCCTCCAATTACTACTACTGCCAATGGAGCTTGTACTTCTGCACCATCTCCAGCAGCTAATGCTAGTGGAATTAATCCTAAAACAGTAGTTAATGTTGTCATCATAATTGGTCTTAGCCTAGTTGTCCCAGATAATATTATCGCATCTATCTTTTCTATTCCTCTTGATCTTAATATATTTATATAATCTATTAGAACTATGCCATTATTGACAACAATACCAGCAAGTACAATAGCTCCAATTACTGCAGGTACACTAATTGGGAGTCTTGCGAAAAATAGACCAATAATACCTCCAGTAAAGGCTAAGGGCACAGAAAGCATAATTATAAATGGATATAAAAAGGATTGAAATTGGGATGCTAATATCATATATACCAAAAATATGGCTAGAATAACAGCTAAAGTTAAGCTTTTATAAGCTTCGTCTAATTGTTCCTTTTGGCCTCTAAATTCATATGTATATCCATTTGGAAATCTATATTCTTCCAGCTTTTCTTTAATATCAACTATTACACCATTTAAATCCCTATTAAATGTATTAGCACTTACTGTAATTCCCCTTACCTGATCAGTCCTCCTAATAGTACTTGGTCCCTGGGAATATTGAATTTCTGTGATTTGCTCCAGTGGCATATTTATACCTACAGGTGTTGGAATATTAATGAGCTTAAAGCTAGATAAACTATTCTTCAAGTAATCTTCTCCAGTCAAAACAACATTAATATCCCTACCTTCTATCCTGAACCTTGTAGCCGTTATTCCTGTTAAAATATTTCTAATGCTAGATGCGACGTGAGCAGTTGTAAGTCCATAGGTCGATGCTATATCTCGTTTTAATTTTACCTCCATTTGAGGTCTTCCATCTATAAAATTAGATTTTACTTCCCTAGTACCTTTAACAGATTCTACAATATTGATAGCATCTTGGGAAATAATCTTTAATATTTCTAAGTCTTCTCCTCTAATTTCTAATTCCACATCGGAACTACCTGCCCCAAAACCCATAGTTGATGAAATTGTTGAAATAGACATGGTAGCTCCCGGAATCTTAGATAGCCTGTTTCGTACATCATCAATTATTTCCTCGGTACTGGTGCTCCTTTTTTTATATGACATTAATCTAGCATTCACTGTGGCAGTGTTAGATTTAGTGCCATATAAATTTAGATTCCCATCTCCTCCACCTATATTAGTAAATATCCTTTCGATATCTTTATTTTCTCTTAATACAATTTCTACTTTATCAACTATTTTCTCAGTTTGCTCTAATGTTGCTCCGTAAGGTAATCTTATATCTACGGTGAAACTGCCATCATCAAAACTTGGAAAAAATTCAATTCCTATAAAAAAAGCTAAGCTTAGTGAAGTAGCAAATATGATTAGAGTAATAAATACTATCAATCTTATATGGGAAAGTGACCACTGAAGTATTTCACTATATTTTTCACTACACATATTAAAAAACTTATTAAATAATAGTAACCATCTATTTTTACTTAGGGGCTTTTCTGCTTGATTTTTAAACAACTTAGAACATAGCATAGGGACTAATGTTAGTGAAACTATCAAGGAAGCTAACAAAGAAAATGAAATTGTTAAGGCTAGCTCCTTAAATATTTCCGCCGTAATACCTTCCACAAAAGCAATTGGAAGAAATACCGCTACCGTTGTAAATGTAGATGCCGAAACCGACATAGCTACTTCTTCAGCTCCTCTTATTGCAGCATCAAAGGCACTATATCCATCCTCTTTATACCGATAAATATTTTCCAACACAACTATTCCATTATCTACGAGCATCCCTACACCTAAGGCAAAGCCGCCTAAGGATAATAAATTTAATGTAATCCCAGAAAAGTACATTAGTGTAAATGTTGCAATAATTGAAATTGGTATGGCTATAGCAATAACTAAGGTAGTTTTTACATTTCCCATAAATAAGTATAAAATAATACTTGCCAGTATACCACCATACAAAGCGGTTGTGCCTACATTCATAATAGCACTCTTAATAAATTTAGATTGGTCAATAGCTGCTTCTATATCTATATCTGGTAACTCATCTTGTATTAATTGTATCTCTTTGTTGATTAAGTTAGATACTTGAACTGTATTAGAAACAGGTTGCTTCTGAATAGTAATTCTTATACTACTCTTTCCATCAACCTTAGCTATTTCTTCAATCTCTTTATAATTTAATTCAACAGTTGCTAAATCGCTTAAAGTAACTTTTTTTCCAGTAGGTAGCATTATAGGAAGGCTTTTTATTTCATCTAAGCTTTCAAATTCTCCTGTAGTACGGATTAATATTTTATCATCATCTTCTTTTATCTCTCCACCTGGTAAATTAATGTTTTCTGACCTTAATAGTGCAGTTAATTGCTCCATAGTTATTTTGTTTGCACTTAGACGATCTATATCTAGCTTAATTTGTACAACCTTCTCATAACCTCCACTAATTGCTATTGAAGCTACACCTTGTAATCTTTCTAATCTAGGTTTTATTTGATATTCTGCTATTTCTTGCATCTTGCTTAAATCATCATAGCCACTAATTCCCAATACCATAATAGGCATGGCATTAGGATCTATTTTAAGAACCATAGGGTCCGAAGTGTCTTCTGGTAAAAATCCCGTAATTAAATCTATTTTTTCCCTCATTTGCAAAGTAGCAAAATCCATATCAGTACCTTGATTAAATTCTACAGTAACAATCGATATACCTTCACTGGACGAGGATGAAACACGTTTTACATTATGTACAGTACTCACTGCTTCTTCAATAGGCTTTGTAACCATATTTTCGATTTCAAAGGGTCCTGATCCTAAATATTGTGTACTAACAACAGCAATAGGTACATTCATTTTAGGCAGTAGGTCCATCGACAATTTAAATAAAGAAACTCCACCTAAAAGTATAATAACCGCCATAACCATAAATACAGATATAGGTCTCTTAACTGCCCAACTAGAGATTTTCATTTTCCTCACCTCTTACTATGATGACTGCTCCTCTATCTTTAACAAATTGCTGACCTTTTATAACTATTTTTTCTCCTTCATTTAATCCATTTACGACTTCCACATCTCCCCCATCATCTATTCCAATATCTACTTTTCTACGATATACTCTATTATTCTGTTCTACAAAAACATATTTCCCTTTACTATCCTCCAATATAGCCGATTTAGGAATAACTGTAGCTGAATCTTTTTTATCAAGTTCTATTAAAATATTACTAAATGCCCCTACCCAAGATTTCTTATCTTTATTATTAATTTCTATTTCTAATAGATATAAATTACTTGATAAATCTGGAATTGGACTTAAATTACTAATCCTTCCATTAAATTCAGTATCATCCACATTAACCATTACCATCTGCCCTTCTTTTAAAGACTCAAATAAAGATTTTGAAATATTAACCGATGCCTTTAGATTTTCTATATTAGTTATAACCATTGCTGCTTGTGTACCTAATACTGGTTGATTTTCATTTATATTTATTTGAGAAACATATCCACTGATTGGTGAATAATATTCCATTTCTTTTAACTGACTGAGTGCAGCTGAATACGCCATCCTAGCTTGCTCAACCTGATTCATTGCTACTGCTAAAATACTTCCTTTATCTTGCTGAGGTATAGATGGTATTTGTAGTCCTCCAATAGCCTTATTTCTGTACATTGCTTCTAAAGCTTGTAAAGAATTTTCCTCATTTGTGTCATTTGCTTCTTCGTATCGATTTTTTTGTTCCTCATAGTTTCTCCTAGCTAAATCATAAGCCTGCTTAGATTGTTCTATCTGTGTTCTAATTATAGATTTATCTAGCTCAAACAAAAAATCTCCTTCTGTTACAGCATCTCCTATATTAACCCCTATATTTGTAACAGTAAGCCCTGGAGTTTTAGCAAGAATAATTGCATTTTTCTTAGGCTGTAGATATGTATTTAATACAACATTTTTCGAAATACTTTTCTTTTTAACCTCCATCACTTCTACGGCTACTTCTTTTTCTCTATTGTCTGATACCTTCATTTGACATCCAGATAGTATAATATTAATCATAATTAGCATAATAGTATATTTAAGTAAAGCATCCATCTTTTTCTCCATACCATACCCCTTCCAACAACATTTTTATATTTTAAATATGTCCAAGTTAGGAAAAATTTAAACCGTTTGATTCTTGAACAAAAAAATGAGCAGAGAGTTAGCTAACTCTCTGCTCATTTTTTAATCTTATAATAAATTCATTTCTTCTCCAACTTTTTTGAAGACTTCTACAGCTCTATCTAATTGATCTTTTGTATGACCTGCAGTTACCATACATCTTAATCTTCCTGTTCCCTTTGGTACTGTTGGGAATACAATAGCAGAAACAAATACACCGTTTTCTAATAATTTTCTACTAAACTCCATTGTTTTAGCTTCATCACCAATAATTACTGGAGTAATTGGTGTTTGGCTATTTCCAATATTAAATCCTAATTGGCTAATTTTTTGTTTAAAGTATTTTGCATTGTCCCAAAGTCTATCTGTATATTCTGTTGTACTCATTAACATGTTAATAGCTTCTGTAATTGCACCAACTGCAGCTGGAGGTAAGGATGTACTAAATAGTAAAGGTCTACCTCTATGGCTTAACCAATCTCTCATTGTTTCACTACCTGCAACATATCCTCCAACTACACCTATTGCCTTTGAAAGTGTTCCTATTGTAAAGTCTATTCTTCCATGAAGTCCAAAGTGGTCTACTGTACCCCTTCCACTTTCTCCAAGTACACCAGAACCATGAGCATCATCTACATATGTCATAGCACTATACTTTTCAGCTAACTCTACAATTTCAGGTAATGGAGCAATGTCTCCGTCCATACTAAATACACCATCTGTAATAATTAACATATTTCTGTATTTATCTTTATTTTCTTTTAAAACTGTTTCTAAATGGTTCATATCAGCATGTTTAAATACAGTTTTATCAGCTCTACTTAATCTAGCACCATCAATAATACTAGCATGGTTTAGCTCATCAGATATGATTAAATCGCCCTTTTCAGTTATAGCCTGAATAGTTCCTGCATTGCAGTTAAAACCAGATTGGTACGTCATAACTGCTTCTTCTCTTTTAAATTCTGCAAGCTTTCTGTCTAATTCTTCGTGAATATCCATATTCCCAACGATAGTTCTTACAGCTCCTGAACCTACACCATACTTTTCTACCGCTTCAATAGCAGCTTTTTTAAGTCTAGGATGATTTGCAAAACCTAAGTAGTTGTTGGAAGATAGGTTGATTACCTTTTTTCCATTTAAAATACATTCCGCTTCATTGGCTCCACCTAGTATAGGTAGTTTACGATAAACTCCTTGATCTTTTAATTCTTGGATTTTTTCCTTTAAAAAGCTTAATTCATGAATATTCGACATAAATTATACCTCCTTTTGTAAATATATACCCAATATAACAAAGGCTTCTAACAAAGCTTTTTAAATCAAAGAAGTCTTTGTCCTAACGCATTTTACGAAAAGTGTATATTAAGAAATAGTATACTTTCCTATGCGTTATAAAGTATCTACTAAAATAAATAAATTAAACTTATTTGCCAAAAATAAATTATGTAATCACAATATATTATACAACATATTAATATAAACTCCTGCTTTATATTGGAAAAATTTCAAAGTTGTAATTTTCAGATTTTAATAAACAGTATTTGGAAAACATACTTCTTTACGCTATAAAAAAAGGAAGGTTTTATCCCTCCCTCATAAAACAAACTACTATTATTTATTGTTTTTATTATCTACCGCAGTTTTTAGTCTTTCCTCTACTATCTTATAAACTTCCTCTGCTGGTCTATCCGTTAATATTTCTATACCTTCATCTACATGCTTAACAGCATAAATATGGAACTTACCTGCCTTAACAGCTTCTACAACCTCGTCTCTTAGCATTAAGTCTCCAATATTTTGGTGAGGTATTATTACTCCTTGATCTCCAGTTAAACCCTTTCTATAACAAAGTTTGAAAAACCCCTCTATCTTTTCAGTAACTCCACCTACTGGCTGTATAAAACCTTTCTGGTTTACAGATCCTGTTACTGCTATATTTTGTTTAAGTGGAAGTTTTGCAATACTTGACAATAATCCGTACAGTTCTGCACTCGAAGCACTATCTCCATCTACTCCACCATAAGACTGCTCAAAGCAAATCCTAACAGATAGATTAAATGTATCATCTTGTGCAAATTTTTCTAGTAAAAAACCTGTTAGAATCATTATACCTTTATCATAAATATCTCCACTTAAATTTACCTCACGCTCAATATTAATAATATTTCCCTTGCCTTTACTGGTTGTAACTGTAATTACACTAGGCTTTCCAAACATATACTCTCCTATGCTAATTACCGATAGTCCATTAACAACTCCTATTTTATTTCCTTTAACATCTATTAATATTTTGCCTTGTTCAAACATTTCCAAAACATTTTCTTCATATTGATTTAATCTCTCCCATTTCTTATCTACAGCATGCTTAACATGTGTACCAGAAACCACAACAGATTTTTCTAATTGTGCCCATTGATTTGCTTCTATAATAATTTCAATAATTTTATTAAATCTTGTGGAAAACTTTGTTTGACTACCTATTAATCTTGAGCTATATTCCATAAGTTCAGCTACAGCTTTTTTATCAAATGAGAGCAAACCTTCATTTTGTGTATAGCAGCTAATAAAACTTATCATCTTCTGCTCATTTTCATCATTTCTTTTCATATCATCATTAAAATCCACTAATATTTTAAAGTACTTTTCAAAATCCTCATCATACCGATAAAGCAAATGATATAGGTAGCTACTTCCGATTAAAATAACCTTTAAGTTTATAGGTATAGGCTCTAACTTCATAGAAGATACTTCTCCTATTCCCAGCTGACTACCCATGCTTTCTACAGTAACTTCTTTAGTTTGTAATATCCTCTTTAAAGTTTCCCAAGCGTATGGATTACTTAATAGCTGCCTTGCTTGTATTATCAAGTATCCACCATTAGCTATTTGAATAGCACCGGGCTTAACTAAAAGAAAATCTGTTCTTAAGCTCCCATTAACATTTTCATATTCAATTTTTCCTACTAAATTATTTAAAGTAGGATTAAATTCCATAATTACAGGGGCACCTTCTGTATTACTATTGTCTACAAATAAGTTAACTTTGTACTTTTTAATAATATCTTCATTTTCTGCAGTCTTAATAGTTATAATTTCGTCATCCTCATCGACTTCTTCGGAATAAAAGTAAAATATATTTTCAATAATGTCACTTTCTACTTTTTTTAGATAATTGTGTACATTTTCACATTGATTATACTTCTTAAATAGTTCATTTATTAAGGGCTTTATAACATATATACCTACCTTCATTTCTAATTGAAGTAGTTTCTTTTTTGCTACTCTCTCTAGCTTTTTAACCTGACTCAGAATATCAAGGGCAGCCTCATGTATTTCCTCTAATTGTTTTTCTAGTTGCTCTTTAACTTCTTCATCTAATTCATCAAATTTATCCTCTGATATTTCATTTTCTTCATATATTGGAGTAAAAACAAAACCCGTAGTTGTACTCTTAAGTACAAAATGTTTTTCCTTTGAATAACTAGATAGATATTGAATAAGCTTGTTTTTTTGTTCCTGATACTCTTTAATAATTTCATTTCTTTGCTTTTCATAATCCACACTATTAAAAGCCCTTGGAACTTGTATTAACAATTCTTCGATGAGCTCATCCATATCCTTTTTAAATATTCTTCCCATACCAGCTGGTAAACTTAAAGCCTCTATTTTACCTTTAGAATCAAAATTATATACATAGCACCAGTCAACTGGAACTTTCTGACTTTGCGACTTCTTTTCTACAACCTTTTTAGCATAACTAGTTCTACCGGTACCTTTTGCTCCACTAATATAAATATTATAACTTGGATGATCTATCCCAAGTCCAAATTCCATTGCTTCTTCAGCTCTTTCTTGCCCCATTATACCTACCAAGCAAGGTATTTCATCTGTAGTATCAAATTTAAAATTAGTTAGATCACAATACTTTTTTAATTGTCTATATGATAATTTACAGTAATTCTGCATCAATCTCCCTCCCTTATTAGATAGCTTCATTATTATCCTATTCAGGAGGGACACTTTGCTACACTATTTATTATAATATTTATTCAAATACATATTTATGGTTTCTAGTACATCTTGTTCCTTTTCACTATCCTTAATAGTATTAATTAGCTCTACAGCTACTTTAGGATTAATATTATATAAAGCCCATATTGTTATTTTTCTAATATCTGGCCTTACATCCTTCAGCATAGGTATTAAATAAGGTATAGCTTCTTTGTCTTTGTAATTTCCTAGGGCAATTATTGCATTTCTCTGTAATATTTTTTTCCCTCTCCATCCTGATGCATTTTCCTTGAAAAGCGAATTGTACTCTTTATTAGATAATTTAAGTAATGGTATTAAATCAACCTTATAAGGAAGATCATCAGGTATAAATGCCTTAGTTGTCATTTCCTTAATGTCTATGTTATGAGGACAAACATTTTGACATATATCACATCCATATATTTTATTGTTAATTATTGATAATTTTACCTCTGGAATTTCTCTTTTTTGCTGTAATATATTAGATAAGCATTTATTAGCATTAAATTCATATGGACCTTCTATAGCTGACGTAGGACAGTTTTTAATACATAAATTACACCCTAAACAACTTATATTTAAAGGCTTGTCATTTTTAATTGGAAGATTTGTTATCATATATCCCAAAAATATCCAAGATCCAAAGTTATCATTTATAATTGCCGAATTATAGCCATAAAATCCTATACCAGCCCGATTTGCTAAATATCTATCTACTAAAGGCCCTGTATCTACAAAGGCCTTATACTCAAATCCATCATATTCATTAGAAATAAAGTGTGCTAACTTTTCTAACTTGCTCTTTAGTACTATATGGTAGTCTTGACCCCAAGCTGTTCTAGCTAGTTCCCCATAAAACTGTGGGTTTTCATCGCGACCTATTCTTTCATTTTTTATATAATAGGACATGGCAATAACTATAATAGATTGAGCACTGTCTAAAGTTCTTTTAGGGTCAATCCTTAGCTCAATATCCTCTTCTTCAAAACCAGATAAATTACCTTTTTCTTTACGTTCTACTAATATTTTTCTCAAATCCTCAAATGGCTTAGCATCTGTAAATCCAATTAAATCTATCCCTATATCTTTCGAATAAGATATAATTTTTTCCTTTAGGTCCATTAAGTTTCCCCCTTTAGTTAGGGCTTATAAAGGCTTTCATTTCGTCTAATGGCCAAATCTTTAAAAGCACCTTACCCTTCACTCTATCCTTAGGAACAAATCCAAAAGTTCGACTATCATTACTATCATTTCGATTATCTCCCATTACAAAAACCATATTAGGCGGCACTATACCTTCTATATAATTATAATTACGTGGTAAATATTCCTCTTCACAGGTATAGTTTTCTATCTGTTTTTCACCATTTATATATAAAACACCATCTTCAATAAAAAAATGATCATTTTCTTTAGCTATAACTCTTTTAATAAACATTTCCCTTTTGTCTAAGCCATTGGGAGGATTGAAAATAACAAGGTCTCCCTTATTAAGTTCCTTATATATATAAGGCATGCGAGCTACCAATAGCCTGTCTTCAGTTTCTAATGTAGGAAACATAGACTGCCCACTTACTACTGCGAAACTAAATACTAGATTCTCTATTATAACCGCAATTATTACAGCTATAAAAATAGCTTGTAGCCAATCTAAAATTGTTTCAATTTTTTTTTTCATTATAACACATCCTAAATATAATGTAGTAAAGTCATCTTAAATTATTGTCACTTTATTCAAAAACTATCCTGTAAGCATCACCCTTCTTTGTGTTACAATATTGTTGGAGGTGTACTATGTTAAAATTCACTATACCAGGACGTCCCCTTAGTAAATCTAACTTTAAGCTAACTAATGTTAATGGTCAGGCTTGGATGCCTAGAGCCGGTAAACATAGTAAATATATTGCTTATGAAAACATGATAGCTGGTTATATAAATCAACAATATTTAGGTCCTAAACTTGAAAATCAGTTGATTACTGTTCTTAAGCTATATTTCCCTGATAAAAGGATGGGAGACCTACATAATTACCCTAAAAGTATTTGTGATGGCATTGAAAAAAGTGGAATAATTAAAAATGATAAACAACTTAGACCTGTCCTATTATTTGATTTTATTGATAAAGAAAATCCTAGGGTAGAAATTGAACTCTATGATTTTAATAAATATAAAGTTGAGTATGATATACTGCCAATTAAATAGGTCAGTTGTATATCTAATTAGTATGAATATAGGGATGCTAATTATTCCTAAAATATTTTTCTTTTTTCACAAAAAATAACTAAGGAATATCTCGGTTGAGATATTCCTTAGTTAAAACTGTTTCAAATTAAAAAATCTTTTTACACTGCATATATTCTTGTACAATCCTTAACGCTTCTCCAAATCTTTGATAATGTACAACTTCTCTCTCCCATAAAAACCTTAGAGCATCTTTTATTCCTGGGTCATCAGTTAATTTTAGTAAATGCTCATAAGTAGATCTGGCTTTTTGTTCAGCTGCCATATCTTCATGTAAATCTGTAATAGGATCTGCATGGGCCTGAATATATGATGCTGTCCAAGGCACACCATTGGAATCTGTTGGAAATAATGCTCCATTTCTAATGGCATAATTAGAACCAAGTCCTGCTGCTTCTAACTCTTCTACAGTAGCATCCTTTGTTAATTGATAAATCATTGTGCATATTATTTCTACGTGAGCTAATTCTTCCGTACCGATGTCTGTTAGAAGACCTTTTGCTTCATTAGTAGGAATTGTATATCTTTGATTTAAATATCTTATAGCTGCAGAAAGTTCTCCATCTGGGCCTCCGTATTGAGTTAATAAATATTTAGCCATTCTTAAATCTTTGCAATGAATTTTAACTGGATACTCTAGTTTTTTTTCATAAATCCACATATATTTCCCTCCTTAATTTCCTTTTATCATTATTCTTCCCATGGCCATGGACTATCGAGCCATCTCCATGAACCATGATTAGGAGAGAACCCATAATTTAAAAGTGGGCCATAAAGCATTTCGTATTGTTGTTTTAACATTAATAACTGGTTCGAATAGTTGTTATACTCCATCAATGCTCTTTGATCATAGCGATGTGTATCTAAGTACAGTTGCCACTCTACTGCAGCAAATTCTACTTCCTGAATTTGTTTTAATAATTTATGTCTATCGCCCATTATTTTTCCTCCTTCCGATAATCTTCATATGGATTATACACATTAGATAACTCTGGGAATATAGTCCCCTTCATCAATGCTTCTCCTATAGGGAATGTAGTCGTAAAGGATTGATAAGGTACATAAGCATGAGCGTATAATGGGTTAGTAGGCATAAATGGAACTGGATAAATTTGACATGATCCACAGTTTCCATATTGGTATGAATATTGATTACATCCGTTGTAATACACTTTTAATTACCTCCCTTAAATTAGCTTTATATATTAAATCATTCGTCATACCATAATATTCAATAGACCTGAATAGTGTGATTTACTTTATATATAATTACATAATATAAGCTTGTTTTCAGAGTTCTACCTGTTAGTACTTTGTAAGGACTGCGTCATTAGAATATAAAAAAACACCTAGAATGTATTAAATACCATTCTAGGTGTTTTAAAATAATCTACATTTTTTCTGGTTCTGGATAATCTACTCCAAATGTATCTACAGTTACTTCTTTCATTCTTTGATCAACATTTGGCTTATCGCTATAGTTACGATCTACTGATACAATTTCATCTGCTACTTCTATTCCTTCAATCACCTTACCAAAAGCAGCATATTGGCCATCTAAGTGTGGAGAGTTAGCTACCATAACAAAAAACTGGGAGCCTGCTGAGTTAGGAGCCATTGTTCTTGCCATAGAAAGAACGCCTTTGGTATGCTTTAAATCATTTTTAAAACCATTTCCACTAAACTCTCCCTTTATACTATATCCTGGTCCACCAGTACCTGTTCCATTTGGATCTCCACCTTGAATCATAAATCCTGGTATTACCCTATGGAAAATAACACCATTATAGTACCCTTTGTTTATTAAGGATATAAAGTTATTAACAGTATTAGGAGCTATCTCTGGATAAAGTTCTGCCTTCATCTGCTTTCCATTTTCCATTGTAATTGTAACTATTGGATTTTTCATATGTATTTCCTCTCTTTCTTATTGCTAAATTTTCCTACTCTATACGAAAATATAAGTTTTTTAATTCCTTATCTTTTCTAAAGGAGTAGAATCTTAGTAGTATTTTGAGCGCTTGAAATTTTAAAATAAAGTTTTAAAATTTAAGTGTGACAGGAGCCGATGCTATAGCATCAAATGATCTTTTCTACATATTCCATATTACTATAGTGTAGTCAAAATTTCTATATTATATTATTAAATTACCAAAATTTATGATATTATAGTATTTAATCTAAGTATTTTAACAAAGTAACTTGACATGAATCACATATATTTTACTAAATGTTTGATAATATATATTTACTATTCACTTACATACAAAGGAGGATTTTTATGGATCTATTTAAAGATCACATTAAGAATATTTATGAAAGAATGGGAACCATTATCCAACAGCATGGCTTAGTTAACGAGCAACATGATGAGTTATCTCTTCTTGCTGATGAGATTAAAAACACTATAGAAAAGGTAAAGTCAATATCTAATGAATCCAATAGCTTGGCCATTTATTTATCAGAGCGGAGTGACAAGTTAAATAGTATTTCAAGAGATTCGGTTAATAAATCTTTAGAGGGTCAACAGGCTGCAAATAGCTTATCTAAGGTAATGTTGGAGTTGCAAATCCAATCAAAATATTCATCTGATTCTATGCTTAATTTGAATGAGAGTTCTAGTGAAATAACAAATATAATAAAAACTATTACAGATATAGCAAAACAAACAAATTTATTAGCACTAAATGCAGCTATTGAAGCTGCAAGGGCTGGTGAACATGGTAGAGGATTTGCTGTAGTTGCAGATGAAGTTAGAAAGCTTGCTGAAATGACAAACTCTAGCACTTCCATAATACAATCTTTAATAACTAACATACAGAATGAAATTAAAGTTGCAATTGAAAATAATACTAAAAGTACAGCTGCAATAGCAGATGGAATTAATATGGGGCAAATAGTAAATACTAAAATTGAGGAAATGGTTCAAGGCTTTAAATCTGTTGAAGATGAAGTAAATGCAGTAACGGATACAATTACTACACAGAAGAAATATATTGGAGATGTCTTAAACCAAACAGAACAATCCGACTACATATTAGCAAATATGCATGAAAAACTTATTAGTCATGTAGATAGAGCATATACAGTTGATAAAAGTCTTGAAGAAAACTTAACTGAAATGAGAGCTATGTTAACAAAATCTGATATTTAAAAATTTATGATTTATTACATAAAAATGAGCGGAATCTTTCCCTTTTATGATTGTTTTTAGATTGAATACTTGATTTTAAAAGTATTCTATAAAATGTTATAAAAAATACTTGACACGCATTTTTATATATCGTAATATTATGATATTAGGATGCAAGGAGGTTATCTTATGGACCCTTTTTCAAATGATACTAAGATTTTTGATGAAAATGCTGAGATTTTAAAAGCACTCGCTCATCCTATACGACTTTGTATAGTTCAAGGATTGATTAGCTGCAATGGATGCAATGTGTCTAAAATTCAAAATTGCTTAGATATCCCTCAGTCTACTATTTCTCAGCACTTGGCTAAACTTAGAAGCTCCGGTATTATTGCTGGCGAAAGAAACGGTTTAGAAATCGTTTACAAGGTTGTTAATCCTAAGGCCAAGGCTATCGTTAATGCTATTGTCAATAACTAAATTTAGTTATTGACACAGTGTTAATTTATATTTATAGCTAATATCGTAATATCACAATATATAAATTTAGAGTTTTATAATTTAATATATCATTTAAAGACTAGGAGGATTTTATGATGAGTAAAAAAGTAATTATTGTAGGTGGTGTAGCAGGCGGTGCTTCTACTGCTGCTAGATTACGAAGAATGGATGAAAATGCAGAAATTATTATGTTTGAAAGAGGAGAGTATATTTCCTTTGCTAACTGTGGTCTTCCTTATTATATTGGAAACATTATTGAAAAAAGAGAGGCTTTGTTAGTTCAAACTGCAGAAGGAATGTCAAAAAAGTTCAATATGGATATTCGTGTTCTAAGCGAAGTTATTAAAATAGATCCTTCCCAAAAGAAGTTAACTATTAAAAACTTAAAAACTAATGAAATATATGAAGAATCCTATGATATACTTGTTCTTTCACCTGGTGCTAATCCAATTAAACCACCTATCCCCGGAATAAATGAAGCTAAAAATCTGTTTACATTACGCAATATACCAGATACAGATGCTATTAAATCTTTTGTAGATACTAAAAAACCAAAGTCCGCAATAGTTATAGGTGGTGGTTTTATCGGTATTGAAATGGCAGAAAACTTACATCATAAAGGTATACATGTAACTCTTGTAGAAGCGGCTGATCAAATAATGGGACCTATCGACTACGAAATGGCTTCTATTTTGCATAATCATATAAAATCTAAGGGTATAGATCTAATCCTAGGTGATGGAGTTAAATCCTTTGAAAACCAAGGTAAAAAGTTGGTTCTACAAAGTGGAAAGGAAATAGAAACTGATCTAATTATATTTTCCATAGGTGTTAGGCCCGAAAACCAACTTGCTAAAGATGCAGGGTTGAAAGTTGGTGAAAGAGGGGGTATTCAAGTAAATGAATATCTTCAGACTTCAGATGAAAACATATATGCAATAGGAGACGCTATTGAAGTAGTAGATTTTATTAGCGGTAAACCAACCATGATTCCTCTGGCTGGCCCTGCTAATAAACAAGGTAGGATTGTAGCAGATAACATTTGCGGTAAATCTGAAAAATATGTTGGCACTATAGGAACTTCTGTAGCTAAAGTTTTTGATATGGCTGTGGCGTCCACTGGTAATAACGAAAAACTACTAAAAGCTAGAGGGGTTAAATATGAAGCAATTCATATACATCCAGGTTCCCATGCAGGTTATTATCCTGGTGCCTTCCCTATTTCTATGAAAATGCTATTTGATCCTGAAACTGGAAAAATTTTCGGCGCCCAAGCAGTTGGATATGATGGTGTTGAAAAAAGAATCGATGTTATTGCTACAGCTATAGCTGCTAATCTGAATGCTATGGATTTAAAAGAATTAGAATTATCCTATGCACCTCCATTCTCTTCTGCTAAAGATCCAGTTAATATGTTTGGATTTGTTGCTTCAAATATAATGAATGGACTAGTAAGTACTGTACAGTGGCATGAGATTGATAATATTGTAAAAGATGGTGGCATTTTAGTAGACGTTAGAGAAGCAGAAGAAAATGAATTAGGATTTATTAAAGGTTCTATACTAATACCACTTGGAGAGCTTAGAAGCCGCTTAGGAGAATTACCAAAAGATAAAACAATCCATATATACTGTCAAGTTGGTATTAGAGGATATAATGCTAGTAGAATATTGATACAAAATGGTTATACTGCTAAAAACCTAGATGGTGGATATAAAACTTATCAATGTGTATTTCCAAGTGATTCATCTAATGATTGTATTGCACAAATAGATGATTCTGGTGTTGCAAAGATAGATTGCTCAACTGGTGAGAAAAAACTTTAAATAATATTAAGTATATTAAAAATACACCTATGCACTGTAAAAATCCTAGTACAATTTAATTGTACTAGGATTTTTTAAACTTTAAATATTAATCTTCATTTAGTACTTTGTCAATAGTAGCTCCACCTAAGCATACAGCTCCATCATAAAATACAACTGCCTGTCCAGGGGTTATTGCTTTTTGAGGTTTATCAAATAATACCTTACACGTATTATCTTTTTCTATATGAACTGTTACACCTTGGTCTGCTTGTCGATATCTAAATTTAGCTGTACATTTAAACACAGATGGCTTCTGTTTTTCACTTACCCATTGAATATCTGTTGCTATAAGTCCGCTAGAATATAGACTAGGATGATTTTCACCCTGAGTAACATATAATATATTTTTCTCAAGATCTTTACTTACTACAAACCAAGGTTCGCCAGTTCCAGCTCCACCTATACCTAAGCCCTTTCTTTGTCCTAATGTGTAATACATTAACCCATCATGCTTACCCTTTATTTCTCCTTCTAAAGATCTAATCTCTCCTGGCTGTGCAGGAAGATAGTTGCTTAAAAACTCCTTAAAGTTTCTCTCTCCAATAAAACAAATTCCTGTACTATCCTTCTTAGTAGCCGTTGCAAGACCTCTATCTTTAGCAATTTGTCGAAGGTCTTTTTTTTGTAAATGTCCTATTGGGAACATTGCCTTTGAAAGTTGATATTGATTTAACTGATTTAAAAAATAGGTTTGATCCTTATTAGAGTCAGCACCTCTAAGTAATCTATATTCTCCATCATTAAAATCTACTTGAGCATAGTGTCCTGTTGCTAAATAATCTGCGCCTAGTTTTAACGCATGCTCTAAAAAAGCCTTAAATTTAATCTCTTTATTACACATTACATCTGGATTAGGTGTGCGACCATTTTTATATTCATCTAGAAAATAGGTAAATACTTTGTCCCAATATTCTTTTTCAAAGTTTACAGAATAGTATGGTATATCTATTTGATCACAGACTCTTCTTACATCTTCATAATCCTCTGCTGAAGTACAATATCCAAGATCGTCAGTTTCATCCCAATTTTTCATAAAAATACCCACTACATCGTATCCTTGTTCCTTTAACAATAAAGCTGCCACAGATGAGTCTACACCACCCGACATACCTATAACAACTCTTGTATCCTTTGGCTCTTTTTTCATATCTGTCGCCTCCCTTCTTAATAGCTTGAAGTCTTAGCTTATATTAAATCATCTAAATTAGGTGTCTCGTCAAAAATAAACTTTTCTCCATTATTTATAACTATACAAGGTATTCCTATAGATCCCTTTTTCTTAATTTCTTCAAACTCAGAATAATTATCCCTATATTTTAGAAATTGTTTTAAGTTAAACATACTATCTGTTATATCTAAGTAAGCATATTTAATATTTTTTTCCGAAAGAAACTCTTTCACCGGT
This sequence comes from Alkaliphilus flagellatus, assembly GCF_018919215.1. NCBI lineage: Bacteria > Bacillati > Bacillota > Clostridia > Peptostreptococcales > Natronincolaceae > Alkaliphilus > Alkaliphilus flagellatus. Next base: position 642,077 of record NZ_JAHLQK010000001.1, on the reverse strand, counting down.
GCACAGCCTGGTCAATGTTGACTTCCAAATACAATTATTTTTTTCATTTATGCTCCTCCTGTAAAGTTATATTTATTATTTTAGCACTTTTTACTCAAAAAGAGTAGCATAATTGCTACTCTTCTGCATAACTATCAAAATATCCTTGAATTAGTACTATTGGTGTTCCCTTATCTCCACTTCCACTTGTTAAGTCACATAGACTTCCTAAAAGATCCGTAATTTGTCTAGGAGTTGTTCCTAACTTCTGCCCTAAATGACCTTCATCATTACCTTTTTCTTTTATTTTTTTCTTAATAGCATCAGTCATCTCTTCACTACTTAAGTTGCTAAGTTCATTATCAGCAACATACTTTATTTTTATTTCATTAGGTGTTCCTTCTAGTCCCTTTGTGTATCCAGGAGATACTACTGGATCCGCTAACTCCCATATTTTACCCATTGGGTCTTTAAAAGCACCATCTCCATAAACCATAACTTCTATATGCTTACCAGTTTTTTCTTTTATTACTCTTTGAATATTTTCCACTGTATTTTGACAATTCTTAGGAAATAATTTTATTTTAGTATGCGTAGCTGTATTAGAACCAAGAAGACCATAGTCTGGATTAAATCCACTTCCATTTATAGATTCATTTAATACTTCATCTAAGCCATAAACATTTTTTGCTCCTGCATTTAATAGTAATTTTTTAGTTCTCTTTCTCTCATGTATATTAGCTACTAAAACATCCTTTGTATACTTTAATGCCGCCCTTGCATCATTTGCAAGAAATATTTCAATATTATTATCTACTGCAAGCTCTTTATACATTTGCACATAGTCTATTCCTGTAAATGGATGAGCTACCTTTTGTCCAAATAGTGATCTATATTTCTCTTCAGTTAAAACATCAGTATACGGATTAACACCAGCTTCATCCATCATATCAATATCCATTAAGTGGTTTCCTACCTCATCAGATGGATAATTTAAAAATAAGTATATCTTTTTACCGCTCATTGCTAATCCCTTTAGTATTAAAGAAAATCTATTTCTACTTAATATAGGAAAAACTACTGCAAAGTCTCCTTCGAACTTCCTATTAATATCTGCTGCAATATCATCAATATATGCATAATTCCCCTGTGATCTAGCTACTAGAGATTCTGTTATACCTATTACGTCCTTATCATTAAGTGTAAATTTTTCAGCATCTATGGACTTTAGAACTGAATCGACTACAATATTAACTAAGTCGTCTCCTTCTTTTATAATAGGAGCTCTAATTCCTCTAACTGTAGTACCTACTGTTCTTACCATCTAAACATCTCTCCTTTTAGGTTATATAGTAAAACCTGAATATTAATGACTTAATTAATCATTAATATACGTATCTATGAATATCTTCTATCATATTATAACATTTATAGTTCATGTTTGGTAGTTTTTTTATAAAAAAACATTTCTGGTTACATAACATTTGAATGCTCACTAATGCTATTTTCTTTATTTGCTTTTAGTTGCTCTTTTATTATTCCATAAATAGACATAACTATTAAAATAGTTCCTAATATAATATTAATCGTGATCTTCTCTTTAAAGATTATAGTACTTAGCACTATACTTGTAATAGGTTCAAAGGTACTAAGTATTGATGTGTTAGATGAACCAATTAGTTTTACAGCTATTATAAAGGTGACTAGACCATATATAGAAGAGACTGCAATAAATACTGTAGGTACTAATGAAATAAATTGTATCTCAAAGCTTATAGTTTTTGTTATTATACCAAATAGGACAATACCTATAGATGAAAATAAAGAAACATAAAAGGTTAAAAGTAAGCTTTCTATATTTTTAATTTTACTATGGGCTATTGATAAAATATATATTGAATAAAACGCCCCTGATGCAAGCGCTAGTATTACCCCAGTAAAATTATGGTTCACATCTCCAAACCCTACCAGGATATATATTCCTCCTATAGAAAGTATTAAAGAAACAACCTTTATAGTGCTTAGACTTTCTTTAAATAGTATAAAGGATAAAAATATAACTAATGATGGATATATAAAATGGAGTATAGTAGCAAGTCCCGGTGAAATGTATGTAAAGGATGAAAATAATGTTAAGGCAGTTGCTGCATACCCAATAAGAGAGGCGAAAATCATACTAGGAATAATCTCTTTATTTATTTTGAAACTTACTTTTTTAATTAAGAAATAAACAAAAAGTATAATAGTTGAGAAAAGAAATCTATAAAATACAACCGTTATAGAACTTGCACCACCTTTATATGCAAGTGTTGCAAAAATTGGTAAAATCCCTAAAGTAATAGCTGATACTACTGCATAAACTACTCCCTTTGTTTTTTGTCTAATTCCCATATAATTACCTCCTTTATATTTAAACCATTATCTATTTTCATTATACATTATTTAACACTTAAGTTTGATAACTTCAATAATATATATGCACAAAAAAATGAACCCATAAGAGTCCATTTTTTATAGTTCTATATTTTTATATTCCTATATTTCTAAAACCAGTACCTTGTACCTCTTGAATACTTTGAATAGTCATAAAGGCTTTAGGGTCATGTTGTTCTATTATTTCCTTTAGTTTTGCAATTTGTGTGGTAGTTAATATACAGTAAATAACTTTTTTATTAGATTTTGAATATCCTCCTTCAGCCTGTAAAAAGGTTACTCCTCTATTTAGTTTATCCATTATTACTTCTGCCATTTCTTCTGCTTTATCTGATACAATCATTACATTTTTCTTTTGATCTAATCCTTCTTGCACCTTATCTACAATTTTATATGCAACATACATAGCTATTAATGTATACATAGCGGGTTTTAATCCAAATAATGTTGAGGCTACGGCAACAATAACAGTGTTGAATAGCATTAGTCCAGTTCCTACATTAATATTGTATTTCTTTTTAAAGATTGCAGCTATAATATCTAGTCCACCTTGACTAACTCGACTTCTAAATAATATACCCATTCCTACACCATTCAAAATAGCTCCAAATATTGCAGCTAAAATAATATCATCTAAAACTATATACTTATCTATACCTGTTGTAATTTCCATTAAAAACGATAAGAAGAACATTGATATAAAGCTATACGCCGCAAACTCCTTATCAACTATTCTCATCCCTATTAAAAATATAGGAATATTTATTAAAAATATTAAAAATCCAGTAGGAATTTGTGTTAAATAGTAAATCATAATAGATACTCCACCAACACCACCGCTAAGTAGCTTATTTGGTATAAAAAATCCATTTATAGCAATTGAGCATAATAAATTACCCAAAATAATGGCTCCTATTTTATTCATATTAATCGAAATATTTTTTGAGCTTAAAAAAGCTCTTTTTGTAGATTCCAAAGTAAATACCTCTCTTTTATTTTATTTTATTAATTGTTACAACTCATTATACTAATATGAATTTTTTCTTTCAATATTCATAAAAATAGATCTATCCCTTCTATCACTCATTTCAAAGGATATACTGTATTAAACTACGAATTATACGCCTAATCGCCCTATTGCTACTAATTGACAGAAGCATATTATTAACATTTAATAAACAAAATACAATAGCAAAAAAAAAAACTATTAATTTAAAAATATGTTCTGTAAATGTGATAAAATAGCCAATAGAGCATTATTCAAGAAATAATGCTCTATTTATAATTATCTGTAATGCGAAAATGGTTCCTATTAAACTTGCTAAATATTTTTATATTTATGATGAAATTTTTCTTGCTATTTAGCTTATATTCATTATTATCCTAAAATCTTTTATTTTACTTCGGCTTACGGGTATCTTTTCCTCAACATTCTTAAGTTCTATTAAATATGTGGAGTTAAACCAAGGCACAATCTCTTCTATAAAATCTAAATTTATTAGAAAGCTTTTGTGGGTTCTGAAAAAATTTTGGTAGTTCAACTTCTCTTCAAGCTGGCTTAAAGTATTATTAAATTCAAATATACCCTTAGTAGATATTATTAAGGTATTTCGCTCTTCAACAGTTGCATATACTATTTCCGATGGATCTACTGGTATTAGTTTTCCATTACTGTAAATAGAAATTTTGGATACCTTGTTTTGCTTATGGCTATTAAAAGTATTAATTAAATTCTCTATCTGTTTTCCATAGCTAATATTTTTAGTCTCATATATCATATATGAAACTCTTTTTATACTTTTTTCTAGTCTTTCTTTAGCTGTAGGCTTTAATAAATAATCTATGGCATTTACTTCAAAAGCTTCTACTGCAAATTCTTCGAAGGCAGTAACAAATATGATTAAGGGCACATATCCTTCTTTAATTATTTTTTCAGCAACTTCTATACCACTCATCTTTGGCATATGTATATCTAGAAAAATAACGTCAGGTTTTAGTTTCCGATTTAGCTCTATTGCTTCAAATCCATAGGCAGCTTCCCCTATAACTTCTATATCTTTGAGCTGTTGCAATAAAAACCTCAGCTCCTTCCTTGCTGGTAACTCATCATCCACAATCAAGCACCTTATCATAAGACTCTCCCCTTATCATTTAGGAATTCTAACTATTACTGTGGTTCCTTTGTCAACCTGGCTATATATTTCAAGAGCATTTTTTTCGCCGTATTTATTTTTCAACCTATTATTAACATTAATTAATCCTATTGAATCATTTTGTAATTTATTATCAAACAATGAATCTAAAAAACTTTTTTCCATACCAACACCATTATCTTTTATAACTATAACTGTTTCATCTTCATTATCTGTAGCCTTCACTTCAATATTGCCTCCTTCAATCTTTTCTAATATACCATGTTTTATTCCATTCTCTACTATAGGCTGAAGTATTAAAGGTGGTAATACACAATTTATATTATTAGGTATATCAAACTTTACATTTAATTTATCTCCAAACCTTGCTTGTTCTATCTCTATATAAGACTCTATATGCTCTATCTCTTCAAATAAATTTACTTCTTCTACATTCTTCTGTAGATTTTTTCTAAAATAGGATCCAAGATGTATCAGTAGCTCCCTTGCCCTATCAGGATTTGTCCTAGTAAATGATACTATGGTATTAATTGCATTGAATAAAAAATGAGGATTTATCTGAGCCTGTAATGCCCTAAGTTCAGCCTTTGACAACAATTTGGATTGATAATCTATTTTACTCAATTCTATTTGAGTGGAAAATAGCAATCCCAGACCTAAAGCAAGCTCTAAATCTACCTGAGTAATTGAATCTTCCTTATCCTTGTAGAGTTTTAAGGTTCCTATAGTCTCATTTTCTTCTTTTAGAGGCACTATTATGGCAGATTTCAACTTGCAGCAGTCATAACTACAACCAATTTCGTCCTTAGTACCTGCTACTTGGTATACTCCTGTATTTACAACATCCTTGGTAAGGCTTGTCATTATATTATCCCCAGATTTATGATGGTCTTCTCCTAAACCAACGTGGGCCAATATATTTTCCTTATCAGTGAAGGCAACCCCTTTAATAGCTGTCATATCCTTAATAATCTTAGCTGTTTCTAATGCTGTTTCTAATGCTGTTTCTCTATTAAAACCCTTTCTAAAATATTTAAGGGTCCTATTTGCAATTTTTAGTGCCATTTGAGCTTGATAAGCTGCAGCTCTTTCTTGATCTGTAAAAACACTATCTACTATAGCTATAAATATGGCTACTCCTAAGGCATTGGTTACTGTTACAGGAATGACAATGATTTTAACTAATTTAAGGGCTTCATCAAATGGCCTTGAAAATAATAAAATAGCTCCCAATTCAATTAGCTCTGGTATTATTGCAGTTATCATAGCAAATAGCCATTTATTATTGTTTTTGTGAAACTTCTTGCTTAACAATCCAGAAATTATTCCTGCTAGAACAGTTGAAATTGTACAAGGAATTGTTGTAAACCCTCCTATGTCAATTATCCATCTATGTAGTCCAGCTATTAGTCCAGATATAATCCCTACAGTTGGTCCCCCCAAAAGCCCACCCACAATTATACCAATAATCCTAGAATTTGCTAAAGCTCCATCTATAGGTATTCCTATATAGGTCCCTATTATTCCAAACATTCCAAAAATCATTGATAAAATAAGTTTATCATTTCTACTAATATTGTTTTTTGTAACTAAGTTCCTTATTAATTTAATCTTTGATACTATAAAAGCTAGTATCATAATTATTCCAATCCTATTGATGAGATTACTAAATATATCAATTATCAGTGTTAGCTCTCCTTTCTGTTAATTTATTATCAATTTAATCATATTACAATTATGGTATTAATGGCAAAGGAGAATAAGCCTTATTACTGCCTATCCTCCTTAATATACATTATTCAGATTTACCTTGCTTTAGTAATTCCTTCATTAAAATACCTACACCTTTACCTAGCTCTACATCTTTACCACTTCTATATAATGCTCTTTCTATAGTTGCAATTACAGATACCATATCATGAATGTCTATATTACCCATGTGTCCTAATCTAAACATTTTACCTGCATAGGCTCCAAGTCCACCAGCAACGACAATACCCTCTTCAGCTAATACTTTTCTAAATTCTACATCATCAATACCTTCCATATATAGTACGTTGGATAGGGTCACCGCTCTACATTCTTTCTGTGCAAGTAAGTTAAATCCTAGACCCTCTAAAGCAGCTTGCATTGCCCTTGCATTTTTTTCATGTCTCTTATATCTATTTTCCAGCCCTTCTTCTTTAATAAGTCTGACAGACTCTTTTAAGGCCCAAATAAGATTTATAGCTGGTGTAGCAAAGTATTTTGAAGGATCTTGCATTATTGGTAACCATTTTTCGAAATCTATATAATACTCTGGTATAGTACCTAATGCTTTTCTTCTTTCTAATGCTCTAGGTCCCGCCCATACAATTGCAAGTCCTGGCGCAACACCAAAAGCTTTTTGTGTTCCTGTAAGTAATACGTCAATTTTCATTTCATCCACGTATTCAGGTTCTGCAGCAGTAGCGCAAACTCCATCTACTATAAATAAAGTATCTTCGAATTTACTGATTACTTCTCCAATTTCTTTAATAGGTGCAGCTACTCCTGTAGCAGTATCAACATGAGTTGCAGTAACAGCTTTATAGTTTTTCTCTTTTAATTTTGCTTCAATGTCTGCTACTGGTACAATTGTACCCCATTCACTTCCAATTATATCAACATTGATACCTTTTCTTTTACACAAATCAATAAATCTGTCACCGAAGAATCCTTGAGATACGATAAGTAGGTTGTCACCAGCTTTTAAGGTGTTAGCAATTGCCATTTCCATAGCCATTGTACCTGTACCCGCAATTACAAATACTTCACCTGATGTTCCCCACATTTCCTTCATATCTGTTAATAGGTCTTTGTAGTCCTTAACGAAATCTGGATCTCCAAATGCAACTGTCTCTCTACCCATTTGATCCTGAATAGATCTAACTACAGGTGTTGGTCCAGGAATCATAACTAGTTTTTTAGTTTTCATATATATCTACCTCCTAAATTTTATATGGTTTATTAAATGCTTATCATTAAACGTTGTGAATTAAACCTATAAATTCCAAGTCAGAATCTCCAGTATTTTTAATTGAATGACCTTCTCCACTTCTACAAAGAGTAAAGTCACCTGCTTGTATTTCTACCTCGTTACCGTTGTCACTATATAATGCTTTACCTTTTAATATGTAATATGCTTCTTGCTCTCCTTCATGTTTATGGAATCCAATAGAATTTCCTGACTCTATAATATGTCTTGCATACAATCTTCCTTTTCCACAGAAATCTTCTGATTCAAATAAATGAACTCTGTTTATGTCTCCGTCACCTTTCATTAGGTTTGTAACTACGTCTGTTCTTAATTCTCCTGCTCTTTTAATCATAATATTTCCCCCTTAAATTATTTTTTTAAAATTAAGATAATATTTGAAGTAATAAGGGTGCTAAGAAAACTGTGAATAGACCTGCCACACTTATTGCAAGAGATCCCATTGCGCCCTGAACCTCTCCCATTTGCATAGCCTTTGCAGTCCCAATAGCATGGGAGGCTGTACCTAAAGCTATACCAGCTGCAACTTCGTCTTTTATTCTGAAAAGCTTAATTAAAATTGGTCCTAGAACATTTCCTGTTATACCTGTAAGTACTGTTACAGCTATAGTTAAAGCAGGAATACCTCCGATTTGCTTTGAAATTTCTGATGAAATAGCTGCTGTTACAGATTTAGGAAATAATGATATTGCAACAGGATCTACTATACCAATTAATTTATTTAGATAAAATACTCCAACTAATGCAGTAACACAACCAACAAATATACCAACTACAACAGCAATACCACTTTCTTTTAATTTATTTATTTGTTTATACAGTGGAATTGCTAATACTACGGTTGTAGGCCCTAGAAGGAAGCTGATTATACTTCCACCCTTATTATAAACATCATACTCAATACCAGTAGCCATTAATAAAGCAATTATTAAGCCTATAGCAATAAGCAGTGGATTTAAAAGTGGTTGTTTAGTCTTTTTATTTATTAAAACTCCAATTTCATAAGCTACAAGCGTAATAAGAATTCCAAAGACTGGCACGTTTACTAAATCAAGCATTTATCTTCTCCTCCTTTTTACCACCTTTTAAAGCTTGAACTGTTAAGCCAGTAACAGTGATGACTATAGAAGTTGATATCACAATAAGAATTAAAATTTGTAACCATTGATCTTTAATAAGATCTAAAGATGCTATTAGTCCAACTCCACCCGGAATAAAAAGAAATGTCAGATGATCTAAAAGGAATTGACCTACAGCGTCAATTTGTTCAAGCTTTACAATTCCTGTAAGAAGTAATATTAAGACAAAAATCATTCCTAAAACTGTTGCAGGTATAGGAAATTTTGTTAATGTTTGAAAAATATGTCCTGCAAAGAAAATACCGCATATTATTGCTAATTGCTTTAAAAGTTTCAATACTCTCACCCCATTCTAATTGTTCAATACCCCTTCGATTAACCCTCTTTTAAATGTAAATATATTTTAACTAATCTTGACTTATCAACTCCTTTTGCTTATTTTTTAACGAGTAAATCTTCTAATACTTCTAGTCTAATACTCTTCTAGTTAATAAAATAATATAATTTGTTTGTTGAAAAAAATACACTTCATGGGTAAGATAACAAAAATCATGGTTGAAATACATTTTTCAAACCATGATTTTCGTATTAATTATTAAATTAACTAGTCTTTGATTATAACTAACTTTTAGTGCTTAAATGCAGTTATAATATTAATTAATTTTGATTAAACAAAACTCCCCAATCATAATAATTGATAAGGGAGTTTTTAATAAATTATTTATTATATGCTATCTTTATTTAGCGTTCGCATAAGCCTCTGCAACAGCAGCTATATAACCTTCAACAGTTACAGTTACAGTTGATGTAAGTTCTGGTATATCTGGCACATGTTTGTGAGATTCGTCACGTTCTTTAACCTTTAAAGCCTTAATTTCGTCTACACTCTTACCAACCATCCACTTTTCAAACTCTGCAATCTGTTCAAACCATTCCTTACCAATTGTAGATGCTTTTTTCATGCCATATGCATCACCAAGCTCAATCTTAGTTTTAATTTCTGCATTTTTATCTGTAGTTATTATACCTTTATTATCAAATTGAACTTTAGTTTGCGCATTATCAATTATAGTTCCTACAACTTTACCATCTTTATCGAAAGCCGTTGCAGCCATCACTGTGTCAACTTGTGCAACTGGTAGAGTTTCTTTGCCGTCTTTAACTTCAAGTCCCTTGGACTTACCTATTGAAATTTCATGTCCAAGACCTAGTTTTTCGGCACCTGAACCAATTTCAACTGCAGTTTTGTATGCTTCTTCAACAGCTGCTATATAACCTTCAACGGTTACAGTTACAAGTGATGTAAGTTCTGGTACATCCGGTACACTCTTGTGAGATTCATCACGTTCTTTAACTTTCATAGACTTAATCTCATCTACAGTCTTACCTATCATCCATTTTTCAAGCTCTTCAATCTGCTGATACCATTCTTTTTTAATTTCTGAAGCTTTAACCATTCCATAATCGTCTTTTAGCTCAACCTTGGTTTTATTCTCAGCCGTTAAATCAGAAGTTACTTTAAGATCTTTGTCGAAGTTTACTTTAGTTTGAGCAGTATCAATAGTTACTTTAACCACTTTACCATCTTTGTCGAATCCAACAGCAGCAATAACTGTATCAACCTGACCTACTGGAAGAATATCTTTGCCATCTTTATCTACTGCAAGATCTTTAGATTTGCCAATAGATGTGCTATGACCAAGACCTATCTTTACAATATTCCCATCCTTTGAAGAAGTATCTTCTACAGGCTTGTTCTCATTTGGAGAAGTATTTTCCGCAGGTGGTGTGTCATTTGAAGATGTATTCTTTGGTGTACATCCCGCTAACATAGAAACCATTAAAATAAGTACTAGAAAGATCGAAAAAACTTTTTTCATGTTTCTCCCTCCACTTTTTAAGTAAATTTTACTACTATTTGATTATATCAGATAGTTAAATAATAGACAATATATTTTTCTATTAATTAATTATTCTTATTATTCAGTACATTTTACTTTATAGTTAACTATACAAACAAGTTCATTTTATATATAAACAATATTAATTCAACAGCAGTGTTTTGAAGAATTATGTCGTATTTAAACGTTTTTTGTCTTTTTTTGTATTATCTATTTATTATATATAATTTAAGATTTTAGAATATAAGATTTACATATAAATTCCATTAAATATTGCATTTTTAAAAATAATCGTTAAAAATATAATCATTTTACCATCTTTCCTGTATACCTATAATTAATAGACTACAGAACATTTTTATTAGTTTAGTATGTAGCTACTAATATCTTTTAAATATCCTTTTTAATTAATACTTTCATTATATACCTTTCTACTCTAATTTTATTTGTATATAGTTAATCTTAATGTTATAATATTCTGGAAATAATCATTTTTTTACCGAGGAGTGCTCATATGGATAATATTAATCAATCTAAAAAATTTCAAGTACTAGGAGCAGCAACGGGAATTAATTTTTTAGCAGGTATTTTGTATATTTGGAGCGTTATAAGTAAAAGTCTAATTAGTCAGTTGAGTTGGTCTAGTAAGGAAGCATCTCTACCTTATACAATTTCAACAGTATTTTTTGTAATTGCTATGGTTATATTTGGCAAGCTTCAAGATGCTAAAGGTCCAAGACTAACAGCAACTATAGGAAGTATACTAATGGGTTTAGGCCTTATTCTATCCGGTATTACTACCAGTCCTACAGTAATGATATTAACATTTGGAATAATAGCTGGTTCTGGCATTGGTATTATAAACGTATCTACTACCCCTCCTTCCGTAAAGTGGTTTCCACCTGATAAAAAGGGGCTAATTACAGGAATTGTAGTTGCAGGTGTAGGCTTTTCATCTATATTTTACTCTCCAATTGCAAATTATTTACTTGATACGGTAGGCATTTCAAAAACCTTTATTTACATAGGTACGGGAGCATTGGTTCTTTCTATTCTACTTGCTCAAATTCTAAAGAATCCACCAGCAGGCTATGCTTTTAAAGAGCAGAATAAATTCAAAACTACAAAGGTAAACATAGGTAATTCTAGTATGAATTCTACTTGGAGAGAGATGTTAAAGACCAAAACTTTCTATAAATTATGGATAATGTTAGCTTTCTCCTCGTCGGCAGGACTTATGATTATAGGCCATATATCTAATATTGCAAAGATACAGGTTAATTGGGACAATGGTTTTTTATTAGTTATATTTCTAGCCATATTCAATACTTTAGGGAGAATTCTCGGAGGTAGTATTTCTGATAAACTTGGACGAGTGAATTTAATGAGGATAATATTTATACTCCAAGGATTAAACATGTTCTTTTTTTCTAAGTATTTAAATATTGGTCTAATAGCGACAGGTGTAGCTATAGCAGGCCTATGTTATGGAGCAGGTTTTTCTGTATTTCCTGCTACAGTTTCAGATTTATATGGTATAAAAAACTTTGGAATAAACTATGGATTAATGTTTACAAGTTGGGGATTAGGTGGAGTTATAGGTCCAATGACTGGTGCTATTATATTAGACTCTACAAATAGCTATAATATAGCTTACATTGTAGCTTTTATATTATTAGTAATATCAACTGTAATAACATTTACATTTAAATCTCCAACCGAAATATCTGAACCTAATCTTATTAAAGAAAATATATGAAGGTATATATAAAAATAGGCCTATTAATAGGCCTATTTTTACTTAATAATCTATTTAGCTAAATCTTCTATAGAATCAATTTTCATATAAGCAGGAACAGCTAAACCTATCTTTGCTCCTTCTAAGTTTGGACCTAAATCTTCTACTTGATCATTGTAGTCTGCCATATATTTTTCATGAGTTCCTGGTAACCACGCTGCAACAATAGCATCTACATCTCCACTGGCTACTGCAGCCCACATTGGTCCGGCTTCCACCTGTGTAAGTGTAACATTATATCCCATATCCTCTAATACTTTTCCGATAACATTAGTAGATGCAATTTCTGAGTCCCAAGCAACATAAGCAAGTTTAATTTTTTCTCCATCTACTTTGTGTGCACCGTCTGTCCACTCACTTACTTTATCTTGATTGTCATTAATCCATTGTGTTGCAACTTCGACTACATTTTCTCCCTCATTAACTTTAAGCATAACAGATTCCATATCCTCTGGAGTCCAATAAAATTGATCTAAGATTTTATGAGCATTTGACATATCTTCTTTTAATTTCAAGCGCGTAATTGTATGAATCTTCTCTTCTCCACCAAAGGATCCCTTAGGATCATCTAAATATTTTAAGTCATATTTAGCAAATTTCCAATGTGGTGTCCAAGCAGTAATTATAATAGGCTTATTATTTTCAATTGCATCTCCAAGAGCTTGAGTCATAGCAGCTCCAGAACTAGTTTGTACCTTGAAATCTAAATCATAATCTTCAACAGCCTTTTCAGCAGCCTGTACTACTCCTGCACCAGCATCTATACCTATAATTTTATAATCTACTTGTTGCCCCAATGTTTTTTCGGAATTTTTATTCGATGTACCATTCTTCCCACTATTGCTACTACAACCTACTATAGTTAAAACTAATATAGTGCATACTACTACACTAAGTTTCTTCCATTTGTTTTTAATCATTAATTTTTTCCTCCTTTTATTTTCTACTATTGCTTGCTGAAAATTATAACAAACAATGGATAATAGTATATAAGAATTAACTTCTTAAGAATGTTTTTGTATGTTTAGTGCTTGGGTAATACGATCTAATACTATAGCTAATATTACAATAGATAGTCCAGATGCAAAGCCTTGTCCAGCTTCATTTCTTGTAACAGCTCTGAAGACTTCAACTCCAAGACCTTCAGCACCTATCATTGAAGCTATAACAACCATAGATAATGCTAACATAATTGTTTGGTTAATACCTGCCATTATCGTATTTTTTGCCATTGGAAGTTGAACCTTAAATAGTTTTTGCATGCCAGTGGATCCAAAGGCATCTGCTGCTTCAATTAGTTCTGTAGAAACCTGTCGAATGCCTAGGTTGGTTAATCGAACAACTGGGGGCATTGCAAATATAACCGATGCAATAATTCCTGGTACCATTCCTATCCCAAAAAAAGAAACTGCTGGTATTAAATAAACAAAGGCAGGCATAGTTTGCATAAAGTCTAATATAGGAGTTACTATATCTTGTATTATTTTATTTCTTGACATCCAAATTCCAAGAGGAACACCAATTATAATTGATATTAAACTAGCTGTTAAAACTAATGAAAGAGTTAGCATAGTATCTTCCCAATACCCAAGATTTTGTATTAATAGTAACCCAAGTAAAACAAATATAGGTAATCCCCATTTTCTCTTAGTTATAAATATAGTTATTCCTACAATAATAATAACAAAAAGTAATGGTGGGATAGTTGTTAATATTTCGCTTAATCCACTTACAAATCCATCCAGCAAAGTCTTAATTGGGCTAAAAAACCACTGAGCATCTTTTCTTAACCATGCTACAAGCAGATCAGCCCATTTAACTAGGGGTATTTGGGGTATGTTAGTCATCATCTTTCACCTCATTTCCTGCAAGAGCTGCTAGTACAGCTCCACGGACGATAATTCCTTTTAATATTTTGTCTTCAACAACAGCTACCGGAACTGGAGAATTGTGTATTACCTCAAATAAATCATTTAATGATAAATCCGGTGAAACCTTAGGAATATCTGTCTCCATTACATCGTAAATATTTTTATTTCCATCCTTTACAGCCTTAGAGGCCGCATCTGCAGTCACAACTCCAAGAAGCTGTTTATTTTTATTAATAACATAAATACTTGAAATTCCAACTTGTTTCATACGCTGTAATGCAACTCGTGGACCATGTTTTTCAACATCGATAGTTTCTGGACGTTTCATAACATGTTGTGCAGAAAGGACCTTAGACCTATCAACATCTTCCACAAACTTTTCTACATATTCATTTGCAGGATTCGTCATAATTTCCTCTGGGGTACCAACTTGTACAATTACTCCATCTTTCATTAATGCAATTCTGTCTCCAATTCTAAGTGCCTCATCTAAGTCATGGGTTATAAATATAATTGTTTTTTGCATAGATGATTGTAACTCTACAAGTTCATCTTGCATTTCTTTTCTAATTAGTGGATCAAGTGCTGAAAAGGCTTCATCCATTAATAAAATATCTGGATCATTAGCTAAAGCTCTTGCAAGACCTACCCTTTGTTGCATTCCCCCCGATAATTGACTAGGGTATTGATCTTCATATCCTTCTAGCCCTACCATTTTTAACGAATTAATAGCTTTCTCATAAATCTCCTTTTTATCCATACCTTGTACTTCTAATCCATATCCAGCATTTTCTAAAATAGTACGATGGGGAAATAATCCAAACTTTTGAAAAACCATACTTAATTTTTTTCTTCTAGTTTCTCTTAGTTTATATTTATCCATTTGGGCTAAATCTTCACCATCTACTAGTACACTGCCTGCACTCGGCTCGATTAGGCGATTAATTAATCTAATAAGAGTAGACTTTCCACTTCCTGATAATCCCATAATCACAAAAATTTCTCCAGAGTATACTTCAAAGGATACGCGATTTACACCTACGGTCATTCCTGTTTCTTTTAAAATCTCCGTTTTTGTTTTTCCTTGTTCTAACAGCTGCATACCTTGCTTTGGGCTTCTACCAAAGACCTTTGTCAATCCTTTTACTTCAATTTTTAGCATATATTCACCTCATTTATTGTTTAACATTTGATATTAGTTATAAGCTCGTCTATTTAGTTTTACAGCCTATTTATATATTATACTAAATTTTACCTGGATAGTTCAAACGTTAAATCTGTTGATATTGCATAAACTAAACGTACGGTTAAAACTGTACGAACATATGTTAGATTATTCTTAATAATGCTCTACTTTACTCCAATTTAGTTCTATTATTCTTTCTTGATTTTTTATTTTATTAACTATAGTATATTATGTAGTACGTGGTATAATATAGTTTGAAACTTGTACTATAAGGAGGAGACCCTTTAATGACTCAAAATGATATACAAATAATAAATGAAATTGAAGAAATAAAGAATGAAGCTATTTTAACTCTAGCAAAATTAATTAATCTGTATGGGCTTACACTTTCCGAATCCCGCCTGTTTTCAATTATGTTTCTTGAAAACAATCCAATGACCTTAGATGAGATGAGCCAATCCTTAGGAATGAGCAAAACCTCAATGAGTACAGGTGTACGTAGTCTGCTAGATGCTCAAATGGTTGAGCGAATATGGAAAAAAGGCATAAGGAAAGATTTATATATGGTAGAGAAAGATTTGTATAAAACCTTCTCAAATGCATTTATAGAAAATTGGCACTCTGCAATTTACCACAATACTAAAACCTTTAATGAAATATCCGAGCAATTAAATATTATTTCACCAAAAGTTGATGACCCAGAACTACAAATTGCTCTATCACAGTATTCCCAAAAAATAGATAGCATTATTCACTTTTATAAATGGCTAGCAGAAGTATTTAAGGAAATTCAAGAGAAAATTGAATCTAGACAATAAAAAGCTGATAAGTAAGAGTTATATAACTCTTACTTATCAGCTTTTTATTGTCTAAGAAAGTATACTTCTTTTATTTTTATAATGTCTATTATATTATTCTGTCTTTGCTCCTGTTGCACCCTGGCTTTTCATTATTTTTTTCATACCATCAGTTGCCTCTACCGTTCCATCCTGCATAACCCATATAGCCTCAACATCATCAAAACTATTAACAAGGTTCCTGCTTTCTTCGTAAGGCATTAGAAATACAGCAGTTGATAAAAAATCTGCAACACCAGAATCTTCTGCTACCACTGTAACAGCACGATAATATTCCCCAGGCATAAGTGTTTTAGGATCTATAAGATGATGCATAGGTTTTTCATCTACAATATAGTATCTTTGATAATCTCCACTAGTTACTACAGAAGCATTGTTAATAAAAATTGTTTCAAGAATATTATCTTCATCAGAAACTATAGACTTATTAGGGTTTTGTATACCAATACCCCATCTTTCTCGAACCCCATCCAGTGGCTTGTCTAACACCCTAACATTACCGCCACCACTTATAATTCCCGATGTAAAACCTTCTTCCATTATTTCTTTTGCTACTACCTCAACTGCATAGCCCTTGGCTATTGAACCTACATCTAAGCTCATATTCTTTTCAGCAAGATATACTGTGCTTTTTTCAATATCTACAACAACATCATCTATATCTGTATACTTCGATGCAGCTATTAGTTCCTCCATAGGAGGTAACTTAGCGTTTTCAGGATCATATTCCCCTTCTTGTCGATAATCATGCCATATTCTTAACACAGAACCCATAGCAATATTCGTTTGACCACCAGTTCGACTATACCAGTCCTTAGCAAAAACAATAAGATCTACTATTTCTTTATCAACTTTCACTGGTTTTATCCCTGCATTATCATTTATTGTTTTTACATTGTTAATTCCTTCATAGTTGTTATATATATCATATAGCTTATGAAGTTGCTGAAATCTAGATTTCATCTTTTCAACATAGGAATTAAACTGTTCCTCTGTTTCTGTATAGCCTACAACCTGAACTAATGTATCGAAGGTATCAAAAAAACTATCGCTATATTTATTATATGTTTTTTCTTCACTTATTTGGCATCCTGCTAATAATGATATAACTATAATTACTATAATACCTACTGAAACTATTTTTCTCATTTATATCACCCTTATCTATAATAACAAAATATAGTACATCAAACAATAACAATTAGCCTAATATCTATTAATATAGGCAGTCTATTATGCTATTTAGTTAAATGTATATATTGAAGTTGATAATTTTATATATAATATCCTACGAAAGTCCTATTTTTATAAAGAATTCAGTAATTTGATGAAAATTCTTACATAAGTACTTGATATTGGCATGTTTTTTTTATAATATATATATATTGTCGGATTTCCATTATTTATGTATTATTTTGTCAAAACATGTAAAAAACCAAAAGATTAAGGAGGATTTATTATGGTTATTAAAGACCCAAAAGGAACTTATGAACTGAAGGTAGATACCAAGAGAGGTATTGTCTATGAAACCTTTAATGGATTTCTAGATATGGACAGCATTCATAAGGATTATGTTTCTAAAGTAGCTCCATTATTAAAAGGAAAAGCATGGACAAAATGCTCAGATCTAAGAAATTACAAAACAACAACTCTAGATGGTGGCGATACACATCTTAACTGGTGCTTAGAAAACGGCATGAAACAAGGTGCTATTATTGTTGAAAGTTCTATTATAAAAATGCAAATGAATAGACTTTCAAAAGAATCTAACACACAGCCTACAGCATTTACTACCCTTGAAGAAGCTGATGCATGGCTTAAATCCCAAGGCTTCTAATATATCCTTATATGGCTTCTGTATTTTATATGCAGAAGTCATTACTCTATACGGCATTAGTATACATTAAGTACATACAATAATTACTATGAAAATGGGGGATATACATGGTTGAAGTATTAAAAGAACTATTTAAAGAAATTAGTACAATTATCGAAATTGAGGAAATTGCTTACCTATCCATAGAAGATGGAGAATTAATTCCTATTTATAAAAATGATACGGAATTTCTACCATTAGAAAAATGGATAAACTTTCATAGAGAATATCGTTCCTTCGTAAAAGATAGTGATTTTTTAATAAAGTTAGTTGAAACAAAGACATTATGTGCCATTGATAATACCAATGATCTATCTTCTAAACCAACTGAGTTTAAAGTTTTAGACATAAAAAGCATATATTTATTTCCTGTAATTCAAAACAATGAAGTTGTAGGTATTGTTGATATTGCATTTATAAATAAAGATTATAAGCTGACTCAGGAGCAAATAAGTCAGTGTGAAAAAATAATTGATAAAAATATTGATTTACTAATTAACAACTAAAATATACTGATAGAAAGGATAGAGTACCATGAGAATATCTGATGCAATTTTAAAGTTTTTATATAACAATGGTGTAACCTGTTCTTTTGGAATTCCTACAGCTCAAATGTCAGCTTTTAATGATGGTTTAAATGATTGCGATATAGATTATATAGTTGTGAAAAATGAAGCTGCTGCCACATATTCAGCTGGTAGGTATTCTGATTTAACTAGAGATTTAGGCGTATGCTTTGTTGGAGGATGCGTTGGAGTAAACAATGGGATTAACGGAATAGCTGATGCATATAGAAATAAACTTCCTGTTGTTATCTTTAGTAGTTATGTTAATAACGCTACTATGAATAAAAATGCATTACAAGAATTAATAACAACAGATATTACTTTGCCTATCACTAAATATAGCAAAACTATTTTTGATAAAGAAAATATTTTAGAGGAAGTTAAAAAAGCAATTGAAATTGCTTTAACTCCACCTCATGGACCTGTTCATATTTCAATACCAGCAGATATTCAAGCTATGCCTTTTGAAGGTGATATCCCCGAATCAATTAACAGAGAAGCCCTTGCTCCTAAATATGATATGGATAGTTTAAATAAAGCTATAGATACAATTAAATCAAGTAAAACTGGCGTTATTATGGTAGGAAGAGGAGCTAGAGGATTATCTAAGGAAATTAAATCTCTAAGTAAAAAGCTACAGTGGCCTATTATCACAACACCTAATGCAAAAGGAATTATTAATGGTGACTTTGAGCTTAATCTAGGTAACTATGGATGGTGTACAACTGATAGAGCTTCTGACTATATAAATACTACCAAATTTGAATGTACACTTATACTTGGTACATCTTTAGGGCAAATGTCTACAGTAATATATAATAAAAATTTAGTAGAAGACAAAAAAGTTATACATATAGATTGGGATAAAACAGAATTAAATAAAATATTTAAAGCAGATATACCTGTATTTTGTGATTTAAAGCTTGCAATCAATAAGCTAAACGAATCTATTATAGATACAGAAAATAATAAATTATATATAAAGCAAGAAGCTAATGCTCCTTATGTACAAAATCATACAGGATTATCTCTACAATTATTCATGAAAAAAATAACAGATATTGTACCTGACAATACATGTTTTGTACAAGACATGGGAGAAAATATGAATTTTTCTTTTAGATATTTATTATTAAAAGAAAATATGGATTTTCAAACAAGTCTTAACTATGCTTGTATGGGTACCGCAGTGGGAGGGGCTCTAGGTTCATATATGGCTGACCCAAGCAAAACCTATGCAGTAATAGTAGGCGATGGATCATTTTTTATGAATGGTATGGAAATATTAACAGCTAAGGAACACAATATGCCTATTATTTATTTTGTAATTAATAATGCAATGTTAGCACTAGTAGAACATGGGGGCAGATTTGTTTTTGGTAGAAGTCATAAAGGTGCTTGTACATATGAAAGAATATCAATTACCGATATGTCAAAGGCTATGGGAATTGATGCTGTTCAAATTAGTAATATTGAAGAGTTAGATATATTAAAAAACAAGTTTGAAAATCTATCTAAACCTTTAGTTGTTGAATTAATTACCGATGGAAGCGAAATATGTATGGATAATTCTAGATGGAATAAATCTAAATAAGCTATCGCATATATAGTAAAAAAATAAGAACATACTGTATTTTTAAAAAATATTATGAAAATACAGTATGTTTTTCATATCTAATATAAAAAAAAGCTACCTTTTCCAATGAAATTTAAATCATTTTAAGGTAGCTCCTTTTATTTATAGCAATATTACATTTAATATATATTATTTTGCGTTTGTAAGAGCCTCTTCAATAGTAGCTATATAACTTTCAACTGTAATTGTAACAGAAGATGTAAGTTCTGGAACATCTGGAACATTTTTATGAGATTCATCTCTTTCTTTAACTTTAAGAGATTTAATTTCATCTACTGATTTTCCTTCCATCCATTCTCCAAGAGCTTTAGCTTGTTCAAACCACTCTTTTCCAATAGTAGAAGCTTTAGCCATTCCATATTCTGCCCCTAATTCAACTTTAGTTTTAATCTCTGCATTTTTATCTGTAGTTACTTTACCTTCTGCATCAAATTGAACTTTAGTTTGAGCATTGTCAATTATAGTTCCAACAACTTTACCGTCTGCATCAAATGCACCAACAGTCATTACAGTATCAACTTGCGCAACTGGTAGAGTTTCTTTACCATCTGCTTTTGAATATCCTTTAGATTTAGCCATTGAAATTTCAGTTCCAAGACCTAATTTTACAGCTCCATTTCCAATTTCTATAGCATTGTTATATGCTTCTTCAACAGCAGCTATATAATCTCCAACGCTAACAGTAACAGAAGATGCTAGTTCTGCATCAGTTGCTTTACCGTCTTTAAGTTCCATAGCTTTAATTTCTTCTACTGTTTTACCAACCATCCACTCTCCTAAAGCAGCTGCTTGTTCAAACCATTCTTTTCCGATTTGAGAAGCTTTTTTCATACCATATTCTTCGCCAAGTTCAACCTTAGTTTTACCATTTTGAGCTACATCAGTTGTAACTTGAAGATCTTTATCAAATTCTACTTTTGTTTGAGCAGTGTCAATAGTTACTTTAATAACTTTGCCATCTTTATCAAATCCAGCAGCAACCATTACAGTGTCTACTTGTCCAACTGGCGCTTTTTCACCTTCTAAATCTTTAGATTTAGCAATTGAAGTAATATGTCCAAGACCAATCTTTGCCATTTGTCCTTCTACTGCTTCGTTTTCTGCAGGTTTTTGTTCATTTACTGCAGGTGGTGTATTATCATCTCCAGCTGTCTCTTTTGGTGCACCACATCCTGCTAGTATAGAACCTGATAAAGTAAGTACTAATAACATAGCCATAAATCTCTTCATGTTTCATGCCTCCATTTTTAAAATAAAATTTAGTCTTTTTTGATTATAACATGTTGTCCAAAAATAGACAATATTATTTAATAAAAAATGTTTATTTAGAATAATTTTTTGTTATGACTTATTATTGATAGATTGATAGAATGATAGAATGAGTTTATATATAAGTTAAGCTATATATACAAACATCTGTATTATCTATTCCATACACACTTTAACCTAAAATTTTGATAGATAATAAACTATCAACCATCTGTTTTTTCATGATTTATACAATAATGGTAGTAATGTAAAAAATACTTAGTATGTCAGCTTTTTTACATTACTTATGCAGTTCTAGCCAAGTATCTTAGGGTTAGCATTTTTAATATCTTCAGAAACATCTTTAAACTGTTCAAAGTTCCTAATAAAACTTTCTGCTAATTCATTTGCTTTTGTATAATATGCATCTTCACCTTCCCAAGTATTAGATGGCTCTAAAATTGTTTGAGGTACATCTGGACATTCTGTTGGTATAGATAAGTTAAAGATTGGATCTTTAATATAATCTACATTGTCCAATTCTCCCTTCATAGCAGCTCTAACCATAGATCTTGTGTATTTAAGCTTCATGCGGTTACCTACTCCATAAGGACCACCTGTCCAGCCTGTATTTACTAAAAATACATTAGTATTATATTGTTCTATTTTTTCACCTAAAAGCTTAGCATATACTTGAGGCTTTAAAAGCATAAAAGGTCCTCCAAAGCAAGTCGAAAAGGTAGCTGTAGGCTCTACTATTCCTCTTTCTGTTCCAGCTAGCTTGCTTGTATAGCCAGACATAAAGTGATACATAGCCTGTTCCTTTGTAAGCTTTGAAATAGGAGGTAATACACCTGTAGCATCAGCAGTTAGGAAAATAATTGTTTTAGGAATTCCACCTTTGCCTTCCATGACAGCCCCATCAATATGCTCCACTGGATAAGCTGCACGGGTATTTTCTGTATATTTATCATCATCATAGTCTGGTTCACCAGTAGTTTCATCAATTACTACATTCTCTAAAATAGCTCCATCTTTTATAGCGTTCCAGATTTGAGGTTCGTGTTCCTCAGTAAGATTTATGCACTTTGCATAACATCCTCCTTCAAAGTTAAATACTCCATTTTCTGTCCATCCATGCTCATCGTCACCGATTAGTCTTCTATTTTTATCTGCAGATAAAGTAGTTTTACCTGTTCCTGATAGACCGAAGAATAAAGCCACATCTCCACCTTCACCTATATTAGCTGAACAATGCATAGGCAATACATTTTTAAATGGTAGTAAATAGTTCATTACAGTAAATATAGATTTTTTAATTTCACCACTATATTTGGTACCACCGATAAGAACAACTTTTTTCTCAAAGCTGATTATTATAAATACCTCTGAGTTTGTACCATCAACCTCTGGCACAGCTTTAAGGTTAGGTAAGGCAACTACAGTAAATTCAGGTTTAAAGTTTTCTCTTTCGCCTTCTTTTGGCTTTATAAACATCTGTTGGGCAAATAAATTTTGATATGCAAACTCATTAATGACTCTAATTGGCATCCTATACTCTAAATCAGCACCTACAAAGCCGTCAAATATAAATAATTCCTTATTATCAATATAATCCATAGCCTTATTAAATAAATTTTCAAATTTCTCTGAAGAAATAGATTTATTTCCTTTGCTCCAATTAATGTGATTATGCACTAATGGCTCATCCACAATAAATCTATCATTTGGTGATCTTCCAGTATATTTTCCAGTATTAATGCACAGCGCCCCACTTTTAGCTATATAGCCATCCTCTTTCTCTACTGCAATATCTATTAATTGCTGTGTCGGAAGATTATAGTGGACCTTGTCAGATTTTAGAATATGTGAGTCAATCAACTCATTAACGTTATTCAAAATGAATACCTCCCTAAAAAAATAAATTATACTTTTAATTGCCGTAATATATTATATCATAATATATTATTTATGCTATACTATTTACTTTTAAAATGTATAATTTTTTGTAACAATTAAAATAATTATAATAATTATTTTAATTTTAATATACTCCAAAAGGCATTATATATAATTTTTCGACCTAAATCAATAGATTTATCCTAAAAAAGTCGCCTGATGCCATGGCATCAGGCGACTTTTTATTCATCAGCCTTCATATTCTCTACTATTATACCTTCGTTAATTCGTTTTAAAGGGAATATTCCTGAAAATAAAGCCACCATAGTTGCTCCAACACATGCTATACCTATGTTTCTCCAAGGGATAACCCACTGAAAATCACTAAGTCGAATAATTAAAGTAAACATCATATAGGCAAGTCCTGTTCCTATTGCTCCTCCTATTACAGCAGCATAGACTCCATAGAAAAGACTCTCTAAAGCAACCATTCGCTTTATACCCCCTTGAGTCATTCCCACTGCTTTTATCATTGAGATTTCTTTAGTTCTTAAAATAATATTTGTGCTTATTGTATTTATTATATTTATACTGCTTATTAAAGTTATTAAAGTTACAAATCCATACAAAAATATGCTAGTTACTATAGTAGCTGCTTTACTTTCTTCCGCCACTTTAGCATAATCTACATAATTAAAATAAGGCATAGTTTTCTCTTTTTCTTCTAAATAAGATTTTATAGGCTCTGGATCAAAGTTTTCTTCCATTTCAATAATCATTCTAGCACTGTTTGCTACACTCTCGCCTATAATATTTTTCAAATTTTTTTCTGTAGTTATTATATTGATGCTTCCATCTAAGTTATACTCATCTTCTAAAATTCCTCTTTTGAGTACACCTTTAACCGTTAATTCCTTATAGACTAAATCCTTACCTTCTTCATAAAAATTATAAGATGAAAATGGCACTTTATCTCCTGGCTTTAAGTTGTATCCTTCTATTAGTTTTCGATTTCCTGTATTTATATTTTGTGCATAGGTGTTATTTATAACTAAAACCCCATTATCCTTTTCTAGATCCCCCTTGCTAATAGTCCCTTCCTCTAATACAGATTTTAACAAATCCAAGTTTTCGTCTCCAATAGTATATATATTTATATTGTGTATTTTTATTAATCCTTCTTCTTTATTATTTAACATATATGGACTTGTTTCCTTCATTACTTTATTAATTTTATTTTCTTCTAGTAAAACTTCCCCATTAATTTCCCTTAATTTATACACCCTTTTTACATCTTTTATGCCCTTTAATTCTTTTTGTATAATATCAAAATCCTCAGTATCTTCCATCCATATAGAAAAGTTTCCACTAGTAGAGGTTTCTATAATTCCAGCCTTAAACATATAGTCAGAAAAACTTGAAAAAGTAATAAATAAGGATATACTAATAACCATTGAAAATACTGTAATGATAAATCTTTTTCTATTTCTTCTTAAGTTTTTATAAGCAATTTCTCCCTCTACCCCTAGTAGCTTCCTTACAAAAGAAGATCTCTTTACCTTTGTAAAGGTTTCTTTTTTAAAGCTACCTGTATTTCGTACTGCTTCTAAGGGAGATACTTTTCCTGCTTTTCGTGCAGGCCCTATAGCGGATAAAAATACAGTTATTAATCCTATTACTATACTTATTAAAAATACAGTTAATGAAGTATTGGCTTCCATCCCTTTTAAGAAGGAATTGTCAAACTTTAACTTGCTAATTATATAAAAAACAATTTTCATAGCTCCTATTCCTGATAAAATTCCTATTGGAATAGATATTATGCTAAGTGTAAATGCTTCTTTTAACACTATCCCTCTTATTTGAGACGGGGTTGCACCTACTGACCTTAGTAAACCAAACTGAGATATTCTCTCTAATACTGAAATATTAAAAGCATTGTATATAACTGCAATAGTAGAAACTATAATTAATCCTACTACAAATATTAGTATCATCTTTAGAGTTCCATTAAACATCTCATCTGCACTCTCAGCAGAAAGTCTAAGCACCTTATTATTTAAGCTAATAGATTCCGAATCTATACCCATACTTTCTGCTATAGTAGTTAATCTTTCTTGAGCATTTTTTATGTTTGTTAGCTTAACATAAGCGCTATAGTTTACTCTTGTATCCTCTTCTTCTGCAATTCCAGTTATACCCTTTGTTATAAGGTTTCCTCTCCATCTGAGTGTTGGCTCAATAAAGCCTACTATTGTATACTCCTTTTCACCTATTAATTCAAAATCTATTTCTTCTTTATTATCGTTTAGTTTTCTATCTCCTATAGATAGTTTTATATTGTCTCCTAGTTTTATCTCTTCTTCAAAATAACTAACCATCCATTTTTCTATAGCTATCTCTCTAGAAGTTTCAGGACTTCTTCCTTCACTTATTTTGTATGGAAGAAGCTCTAATGCCTTTTGATCGTAGCCTTCAACCTCTATATATCTATAGGGAGTGCTATCTCCAAACATCTCTTTTTCTTCTTCAGTAACCTCAGCTACTCTAGCTGACCCTTCTTTTTTGCTTATTCCTACTTCTTCTATTTCTACATGGTTTTCTAAAGCATGAATTTCTTTTTCATCTAAATTACTCAAGCTTGCATGATAACTTCCATAATCTCTTGTTGCTTCTTTTATCATAGAATTTCTGGCACTTTCTATTATAGTACCTATGGATGAAATCATTGCTACAGATATAATTATTCCTAAAATAGTTAATAATGTTCTATTTCGTTGCTGTTTTAAATATTTATAGGTGATTTGTTTATAGCTATTCACTATAGTTCACCTCATCTTTTACAATAAGTCCATCTTCAATTGTTATTATTCTATCCGCTTGAGATGCGATGTTTAGATCATGGGTAATTAGTATTAATGTCTGATTATATTTTTTTACAGATATTTTTAGTAAATCGATTATTTCTTTGCTATTTTTACTATCTAAGTTACCAGTAGGCTCATCTGCTAATACTATAGACGGTTTATAGGCTAAAGCTCTTCCTATAGATGTCCTTTGCTGCTGACCACCTGAGAGCTCATTAGGTAAATGGTGCTTTCTCTCTTCAAGTCCCAATATATCTATTAGTTCCTGAAACTCTTTTTTATCCACTCGCTTATTATCTAAAAGCAAAGGTAATAGCATATTCTCCTCTACAGTAAGCACTGGCACTAAATTATAAAACTGAAATATAAATCCTACTTTTCTCCGTCTAAATATAGAAATTTCCTTTTCAGATAAATTATATACATCTACTCCATCTACTATCACTTTACCGGATGTAGGTTTGTCTACTCCACCTAAAAGATGAAGCAGTGTACTTTTTCCAGATCCACTAGCGCCTACTACAGCTACAAACTCTCCCTGGTTTATAGTTAAATTTACACCTTTTAAAGCTTCAACTTTTGTATTTCCTTTTCCATAGCTTTTACATAAATCTATAACTTTTACTACCTCCATTTGTATCCATCCTCCTCTTTTAAGTGTTCTAATATTATTATAGAAAATCAATCTTACAAGGAGGTGAATGTCTACATTACTTTTTTGTAAGATTACTTACTCCTTTTAGAAAACTCAATGTAAACTCTGTACCTTTTCCTTCTGTACTTTTTACTGAAATACTCCCCTCTTGCAACTCTACAATTAACTTTGCTAAATTTAGTCCTATTCCAATACTATCAGATTTCACTCCAGTATCTCCCCTATAAAACCTTTTAAATATATGAGGGAGATCCTTCTTATCTATTCCCTTTCCATAATCCTTTATTGTAATATTACTAAACAGAGGAGTCTCTTCTATTTTAACTTCAATATTCTGATTTTCATCACTATGCTCAATAGAATTTTTCAGTATGTTTATTAAAGCTTCTACTGTCCACTCTTTATCTCCATAAAAAACTCCATTTAAATCTTTAGAGATCTCAATGGATATATTCTCTATATTAAATTTAGATTTTAAAGCTTCCATAGCTAAAAGTAGCACATCTTTCAAGTAAACTTTTTCTCTCTTAAACTGTATAGCCCCAGCTTCTATTCTAGCTACTTTTAGAAGATTTATTATGAGCCACTCCATTCTCTCCAATTGTACCTTAGATCTTTCTAAAAAAGTAGTTCTTACTGTAACTTCCATATCTTCATCTTCTAACATAAGATCATTTAGCATAATTAAAGATGACAGAGGCGTTTTAAGTTGATGAGATATATCTGATATAGTATTTTTAAGAAATATCTTTTCATTCTTCAAAATCTCAAAACTATTTTTAAGTCTATTTGCCATCTGATTAAACTGATGATTTAATATACTAAATTCACCTTCGCCTTCATCCTTTAGATAAACATTAAAATCTCCTTCAACAACCTTTTCAGCAGCCTTTGACACCTTACCTACTTTTCTATAAATTTTATTATATTCATTATTTATAATAACAACCAAAAATAATGTAAATAAACCTATAATAATAACTACAGTTCTTTGCAAAGAAAAACCAGTATTTTTTAATATAGGATTATAGGACTTGTCCATTTTTGTAGTATATCCATATTTTTTTAAAGTTTCCTCTCCTAATTTAATACTATCTGTACTTATCTCTTTAGTTATATAATGAATTATTTCTTCTTCTAATTGTGGTTGCTTATTAAGTATGTTTCCAATTAACGCTTGATTTTGTTCTACTATAGACATATTTATTTTACCCATATAATGATTAACAACAATAGCTACTATGATTCCAAACAACAACTGAAATACCATAACTTTAATAAGTATAGATTGTAATTCCTTGTTTCTTGCCAATCTACTCTCCCCCTACCTCTTTATCCCATTTATATCCTAATCCTCTTACAGTTTTTATATAGAAGGGATTAGAAGAATCTTTTTCAATCTTTTCCCTAAGTCTTCTTATATATACAGAAAGTGTATTATCGTCTATAAAGTCTCCTTCTATATCCCATAGTTTTTCTAATATTGCATTTCTAGATAACACTTTATTAGCATTAAGCATTAAAAACACCAGCAATTTATACTCAGAAGGTGTTAAAAATATTTCTTTATTATTCACATAAACCTTGTTCTGTATTTGAATCACTTTAATATCATCCGATTTCAAAATGCCTTCAGGAGTTTTTTGTGAATACCTCCTTAGCACTGCCCTTATTCTTGAAAGAAGTTCCCTTATTTTAAAAGGCTTTGTAATATAATCGTCCCCTCCAATATCTAGTCCCATTACAACATTTACTTCTTCATCTAATGCTGTTAAAAAAATTACAGGTGTCTCCTTAGTATTTCTAACATATTTGCATAAATCATAACCATTACCATCAGGTAAGGTTATATCTAGTATTATTAGATCATAGTTTTCTTCATCTATTAACTGTTTTGCTAAAGCTACATTATTTGCCAAATTAACCTTATAGCCTTCATTTTTTAAAGAATATTCTATTCCCATAGCCAAAGTCGAATCATCTTCAACCAAAAGTATACTGTGCATTTTACCACCTCTTTCCTTTTAATTATAGCATATCCATTACATGTAGTTTTATTTTATTAGAGTGTATCTACCACTTAAATACATATTTTTTTGAAGCCCCCCTATACAAATATATTATTTATGCTAAAACACATAATTTTGAAAAGCCCATTAATTAATATCAATGGGCTAATTTTTGTAAGTGTGGTTAACCATGGCTATAGCATAATATTTGTACCTTATATTGTATAATTAATCTGCTTATATACATCAGATATATTCATTAAAATTTTTTATTCTAATAAATATTTTATATATTATATATCCCCTATTTCTTATTCTTATAGTACTCTCTTTGAAATTTAGCTATATTTTTATGGTGAGCTTTTTTCTTCAATCTTGTACCTACACTTTCCTTCCACTCTGCAAATTTAGCTTCTTTTTTAAGCTTTATATAATTTTTCCATCTCTCACTTGTAAGATCACCATTTGCTAAAGCTTTTTTTACTGCACATCCAGGTTCATTTTCATGGTTACAGTCAGCAAATTTACAGTTTCTTGAAAGTTCCTCAATATCAGTGAAGGTAGTATCTAAGCCTTCAGATACATCCCACATTCCTAGTTCTCTCATACCTGGTGTATCAATTATCATAGTACCGTTTCCAAGCATAACAAGCTGTCTATGAGTTGTAGTATGGCGACCTTTGCTGTCATCCTCTCTAATACTATTTACTTTCATAATTTCTTCACCTGCAATAGCATTTACAAGTGAAGATTTTCCTACCCCAGATGATCCAAGAAAAACAATAGTTTGAAAAGGTTTAATATATTCTCTTACCTCATCAAGACCTTCCCCAGTATATGAGCTTACTGCTATTATATGGACTTCTGCAGCAATCTGCTCAATTTGTGATTTTTGAATTACATAATCCTTACACAAATCTATCTTTGTTAAAATGATTATAGGCATAGCCCCACTTTGCCAAGCAATAGTTAAGTATCGTTCTAATCGTCTAATATTGAAATCATGATTAAGTGATGTCATAACAAAAACATAATCAAAATTGGTTGCTATAACTTGTTCTATTTCATTAAATGAATCAATCCTTGAAAATTTGCTCTTTCTCTTAAGAACATGATAAATTACATCTTCACCATAAAGATTTTGTTGTACTAAAACAAAATCACCTACAACAGGATATTCATTATTAAACTCCCCATTATAAAATAATGACCCCTTTAGCCTAGCTGTTTTTTCACCAAATTCTGTTGCAATTTTGTATTGCTCTCTGTGAACCTCTATAACCCTTGCAGGTATTAAGCTTCTATCACTTGTGGTCAATTCTTCTACTTGTCTTTTATAAAAATCTGTATAACCATAACTTTCAATCTTTTTATTATTCATTTAATTCCTCCATATTTTTATAATAATTTTTAACTTTATAATTTAAAATTTTCATATTACATCACTCCTTTCAATATATATTTTGTATTACTAAAAATGGGCATAAAAATACCGCAGATAAACAACCTTTGAATTCGGCTGCTATATGCGGGTATAAAAAAACACGACCTTCCTGTCGTGTTACTTATCCTTAATAGGCAGTATATTATGAAAGGTTATCAGTTACTACGAAAATGCAACACAAACAAAGGGTATACTACCCTAAAGTTTCATTTCCGCATATATTTAGTTTTAGATTACTATCACCCTTATATTTACATTCATCAAAAACATCTCCTTCCATAAAAAATATTATCTTTACCATAAGACCCTATATATTATTATATTGCTTTAAGAAAATTTTGTCAATTTAAACATGATATAACTAATATGCCCATAATACTACAAATAAACGAGACCGTTCTATTGATATTTCAAAAAATTATTTTCTTTCGCATAAATCATGATAGCCTCTAGCACACCACCTGCAATACATCTAGCCTTTTCTGATATTGTACTTACTGTCTTAATGTTAATTCTAGGATCAATATCGCCTATTTTCATTCCTTTTTCTACTTGGCTTTGGTCATGTATAAGTCCTTTAATAATCCCATCTATAGCTGCTCTCACTTCTACTTCTCCAATTAGAGCAATCACTTCTCCCTTTTTAACAGATTCACCAAGTTGCTTACAACTCTGGATTATGCCTGTAGCAGGTGTCCTAAGTACTCGATCCAAAGTATATCCACCGATTTCTCCGGGCACACCTGTATCAGTTTCAGCATAACCTTCAAAAATTAAACGCCCTAAGTTATGACCTCTATTAGTTTCGATTACTACGTCTACATCAGTTCCAGCCTGAAAGCCTGGTCCTAAACCAATAACAACCGACGCATCTTCTCTAGTAGTTCCTGTATTTTTTTTAGCTAAAATCGCATCTACTAACGCTAAAGGTCTTACATAATCTTTTATATTGCATTCCTTATCTATAATAACTGGAATACTATTTTGACTTATTATTTCCAGTACTTCCTCGTAATTATTTGCCTTTTTAGCCCTTATTCCTTCTACTTCGCATTCACCTTCATAAATACAATTAGCAAAGGATACATTTCTTCTGACGCAGGTGGGGTCTTTAATTTCTGTCATAATTATAGGAAAACCACTTCTAAATAACTTATGTGCTACCCCCGTAGCCAAATCCCCAGCTCCCTTAATGATGATAATATGATGTATGTTCATCCCTATTTCTCCTCACTAATCTAATGTAAACTTCTCTAAATCATCTAGTGCTAAGGCTGCTTGTACAACTCCTTTTTGGTCTTTTCTGGCCACACCAACAAACTTAAAGTATTTTGAATCAACATCTCTCTTTTGCATTCGTTGGGATATCTTTAGAGATTTATCTCCTAAGATTTTTCTAAACTCGTAGGCTTGACTATTTTGATCCTCAGGTAATCTAAATCCTATCACAGAATCGTCGGAGGCATAATGCATCAGTCCATCTTCGTCACTAACACAAAAATTCACCGCTCCAGTTTTTCGAGCAAACTCTTTGATCTTCTTTTGATCTATTCCATTGTTTACAATATCATCAGCAAATTGTTCACTTAGTTGAATTAGATATTCCCCTAACATTCGATCAAATCCGCTACCGAATACATCTAGTTTTCTACTAATGTTATCTAGCTCATTAATACTGTTAACGTTTGCTTCTATAAATTCTTTTTGTGCATCCATCATATCCTCAATTTCATAAATAGTGGCTGTTGTTTCCTGGGAAAAGGCTGCAATTTTTTCAATATTTTCTGCCATGTCTTCCGTTGCCTTCGCATTTTCTCCTATACTTTGAGTAATTCCGTTTATTGAGGTTACTATATCTTCTATTGATTCTGTAATTTCTTGAAGGTGTCCACGAGCATCTACGGCAATTTTTTCACTTTCTTGTCCTTGTTTAATACCTAATTCCATGTGGGTTAAAGTAGTCCCTACTTGATGAATTATGCCATTAATAATTCCTCCAATTTCTGTAGCTGCATTCGCACTTTCATCAGCCAACTTTCTGACTTCCTGCGCTACTACTGCAAATCCCCTTCCATGCTCCCCTGCTCTAGCTGCTTCAATGGCAGCATTAAGAGATAAAAGATTGATTTGATCTGCAATTCCATTGATTCTCCCTGCGATTCCTTGAACTTCAGCCATCAATTCATTTAGCCTTTTAATTTCATCCCCTGAGTTTTCTAGAGAATGACTTATTTCCTCTATAGTTTTAATAGCCCCTTCAATAGCCTGGCTGCCATTAAAAACTGTTTTTCTCGTAGCATTAGCCTTGTCATTCATTTTCTCACTAATGTTAGCTACCTCAGTAATGCTTACTGATAGTTGCTGAGATAGAGCCGTAAAATTTAAAATTTCGCTATTTACTCCCTGTGCCCCAGCAGCAAATGACTGTACATTATGACTTAGGCTATTAATCGTTTCCATGCAATTATGAGCATCTTCCTTTACCATCTTTGAAGAAGCCGTAATCACTGTGGAGGATCGAATAAATTCGAAAACCCAATTTTTTAACATTGTATGTAAATGTTCAAAGGCATCTGCTATGCTTTTATAATTATCATTTCCCTCTGCAGTATTTATTCGATATAGTACATTCCCTTGACCATATTCCTCTATAGTCTTTTCAATTTCTTTTAAAGCTCTTTTGTTTCTTTTCATCGTAAATCCATATGATATCATGGCTCCGATAATAAAGAAGACAGCATATAGGATCATTTCTTTAAGTTTTATCATCTAATCTCGCTCCTCATATTCTAATAGAATATTTATCCCTCATCGCCTTTTTTACTATAATTCGACTTACTTCTATTATATCCTTTCAAAAGAACAATAAGGGAATGTACGTATATGATACCTTTACTGCTCAAAAGAATAATATATGAAAAATATATTATTCAGCAACCTTTTAAAATTATGTTATGTATTATATGTATTAACCAAAAAATTAAAATATGTTCTCCTTCATTAGTTCATCAATTTTTTCATTTGTGAATCCTAGTATTTCTTTTAAAATTTCCTCTGTATGCTGACCCAATAATGGTGCAGGTCTTCTTATACTTCCAGGGGTTTCACTTAGTTTTACAGGAACTCCTGGCATTTTTAATTTTCCAGCTACAGGATGTTCAATTTCTACAATCATTTCCCTAGCTATTACTTGAGGATCTTGCAGTACCTTATCTACTGTATTTATCGGACCATTTGGAACCCCAACCCTATCTAAAATTTCTTGCCATTCATATGTAGTTTTTGTTTTAATTGCTTCGGCAATCATTGGACGTAGTATATCGTAGTTAGTATTCCTTAATAAATTAGTTTTGAAGTATTCATGATCCGCTAAATCGCTTCTTTCCATCACTTCACAAAGCTTAGTCCAAAGAGTATCATTTCCTGCTGCAATCATAATTTCTCCATCAACTGTCTCAAAAGGCTCAAATGGAACAATAGAAGAGTGTCGGTTTCCAGCCGGATTTGGTATTTCACCAGTAACTACATATCTTGAAATAGCATTTTCTAATATAGCCACTTGACAGTCTAACATTGCTACATCTACTTTTTGTCCTACCCCTGTGACATTTCGATATTGTAGTGCCGCTAGTATTCCTATTGAAGTAAACATGCCTGCCGCAATATCACCAATAGATGGACCTACTCTTGTGGGCTTACCATTTTTTTCACCCGTAATACTCATGATTCCACCCATAGCTTGTACCACACCATCATAAGCAGCACGTTTACTGTATGGGCCTGTATGACCAAATCCAGAGGAAGCAGCATATATAATTCTTGGATTAATCTTTTTTAGTTCATCATAACCTAATCCAAGTTTTTCCATGGTCCCTGGTCTAAAATTTTCTACTACCACATCGGCTTCTTTAATCATTTCTACAAATAAGCCTTTAGCAGTTTCAGATTTTAGGTTCAGCGTAATGCTTCTTTTATTACGATTTAAACTCATAAAATATGCACTTTCTTCACCAACAAATGGACCAAATTGTCTTGAATCATCTCCTATATTGGGCATTTCAATTTTAATAACATCGGCTCCTAGATCTGCTAGTATCATGGTAGCGTACGGTCCTGCCAATACTCTAGTTAAATCCAAAACCTTTATCCCTTCTAATGCCTGATTCATTCTTATACCACCTTTCCTATCTATCAATAATCACAGTGCCAGTCTCACCTTGTAGCGCTCGTAATGCCCCTTCTAAAGAAGTGATAATAGCTTTCTTGCCTGGTCTTCCCTTTACAAAATCTACAGCTGCCATTACTTTAGGTAACATTGATCCTGGGGCAAAATGACCCTCAGTTATATACTTTTCTGCCTCAGCTATGGTTAGTTCACTTAACCACTTTTCATTTGGCTTATTAAAATTAATAGCTACTTGTTCTACAGCCGTTAGAATAAATAGAACATCCGCATCTAAATCTTTTGCTAACTTTTCAGAAGCTAAATCCTTATCGATTACTGCTGCAACCCCTTCTAAGGTGCCATCATCCCTTTTAATAACAGGAATTCCCCCACCTCCAACGGTAATGACTGTAAGTCCAGTATCAATTAATGTTTTGATCCCCTCTAACTCCACAATTTGTAATGGCTTAGGAGATGCTACCACTCTTCTATAGCCTCGTCCTGCATCTTCTACCACATTATATCCCTTTTCTATCTCCAGCTTTCTTGCCTCTTCTTCACTATAAAAAGGTCCAATTGGCTTTGTTGGATTTTTAAACCCTGGGTCATTTTGATCTACCACCACTTGTGTAACTACACTAATTACTCCGTTGTCTTTACCTCTTCTTTTAAATTCATTTTTTATTCCTTGCTGAATATGATAACCGATATATCCTTGAGACATAGCGCCACATACATCGAATGGTAGACTTGGTGTTAAATGAGCTGCTCCTTCATTTTGAAGTACAATTCTTCCAACCTGAGGCCCATTTCCATGAGCTACTATTACTTGATATCCATCTTCTATAATATCAACTACATATCTAACCGTTTCTCTTATGGTTTCTAATTGGGATTCCGCCGTAGCTGGAATCCCTTCCTTTTCTAAAGCATTTCCTCCCAGAGCAATTACAATTTTTTCTTTTTTCATTTATATTCTTCTCCCATGTACTATTATTTGAAAGTATCGAAAAAGTCTAAAAATTCTTCCTACAACAGTAGACTAAAGTGCAAACTCACATAATTATTTATAAGGTATTCTCCTAGCTGGTTCGAAGCTACTTTTACCTTCCTGCAATATTCCCTCATATGCTCTAACATTTCGATCTTCAAGATGATCAAATATCATTGGTGACTTTGTACCATAGCTAATATTCTTAATTGGATTTGGATCTAATTTTGCTGCAATTATTTCTTCTGTTCCCCTTGCTAAAGCTAAGGTTTGTGCTATAGGGCTAATAATCATACTATGACCAAAATAATAGTTCTTTCCTGCATCAGGACCTACCGCATTAGCAGCTAGCATATATACATGATTATCATAAGCTCTAGCCTTATTAACCATCTCCCAAATTTCATAGCTTCTTAATAAGGCTGAAGGTCTTGTAATAATTTCCGCTCCCTTTAGAGCTAGTACTCTCGAAAGCTCTGGAAAATCTCCATCATAGCAAATAATCATACCAATCTTACCAAGTTTTGTATCGACCACCACTGTACTGTTTCCTGGAGTTGTCCAACCGCCTCCTCCCAAACGTTCTGTTGGAAATGGATGGGTTTTTCTATAGTTAGCTAAAATTTCTCCTGTATCATCAATTAGTACAGAACTATTTAAAACAACATTTTTTTCTTGACCACGCTCATAAAGAGGCAGTACAACATGAACCCCTAATTCCTTAGCTAGCTTTTGAATTTGCTCTGTATGACCTCCTGGAATTGGCTGAAGTATTTCATAGAATTCTTCTATAGGCATATTAGGAGCGAATCCTGTTGTAATAGACTCTGGAAATACTACAAGCTCTGCCTCATATTCTTTAACTGCTTTTTCTAACCAATGACAACATTTATCGATATTAAGTTGAATCTGATTTGGCTCTACTGCGATCTGTACGCAGGCTGCTATATGTTCTTTCATAACACAACCTCCTATTAGTAATTTATTTATGTACTTCCTAAAATAAGATAACAAATCATGATTTAATAATAGCCCACACCAGGGCGGGCAATTATTAAATATATATTTTTTTAATTAAGCTTGCTCTTCAAAGGCAACAATTCTGCACATAGCAGACTCTCCACCTTCAAATTTCCATGGGAAGCATCCAACTATTACTCTTTTATTTAGTATTTCATCAATTTGTCCACCTACATTTTCCGCATGGATAATTTCGTGTGGTTTTGGAAATACCTTAATATGCATTGCTTGGTATACTTCTGGCCACGGATAAATTTCATTTAAGCCTTTACCATATTTTTCTTTCATATATTCATCACAACGCTTAGCTTCTCCTGGTTCCCAATCTCTAATTTTAGTGTTCATTGGATGGTCAGCAGATCCGCAGTCAACACCAATCCACTTAATTTCCATTTCTTTAACCCAATCAACAAAATCCATTGATGGACCAGGATGTCTTAACATATATCTTCTTTCATCTGCTTCTGGTTGATCCCAACCATATTTGTGATATCCAGTATTAATGATTAGAATATCACCTTTTTTAACTTCTACTCTATCCATAATGTCTTGTGGAGTATAAATACTGAAATCTTCAGAAATATCCGATAAGTCAACTACAACTCCAGGTCCTACTAATTTTTCAAGTGGTAATGACGCAATATCTCTTCCAGCTGTATCGAAGTGTAGAGGTCCATCTAAATGAGTACCTACATGGTTTGATGTTGTAATTAATTGTCCATTTGCTCCATTTGGTGATAATCTTTTAAAAAATTTAACTTGTAATGGCTCATAAGTTGGCCATGGTGGTGTTAAATGGCTTAAGTTTTGTGTTAAATCATACATTTTTACATTGTTCCAAAAATTCATTTTTGTTTCCCCCTTAATTTTATTATTTTTATTTTAATAGTAACAAAACCTTCTATTATAGTACGCCTTCTGCCTCAAGCTTTTCTACAAAGGCCTCTAGGGCATCTTCAAAACACTTCATTGGAGGTCTTACAAGTCCTGCACCTACTTGACCTACCCCAGGATCTTTATGAGCTATACCTGTATTAATAATTGGTAAAATAGTAGTTTCAACAACCTTACGAATATCGATTCCTGTAGCTGTACCTCTAAAGTTTAATACAGGAATTTTATATGTATTGTTTTCAGTCTCTGTAATTTCGTACATTGACTTAGAATAGTTAATTGCATCATCTGGAGTTCCCCCTACAAACTGTACAATAGCAGGCGCTGCTGCCATGGCAAATCCACCAATTCCAGTAGTTTCTGTAATAACACTATCTCCGATATCTGGATTTGCATCTGCTGCACTATATCCTGGGAAAAATAGACCATCGATAATTTCTGCTGGAGCTGTAAACCATCTGTCTCCTAAGCCTGAAACCCTTATGCCGAACTCAGTACCGTTTCTTGCCATGCCATAAACAATGGTACTATATTCTATTCCTGCTGCTGGATCTAATGTAGACTTACATGCTGGCATTGTTAGATTTAAGAAAAAATGATCATTGCCATGCATGAACTTTAATACATCAGATTTGTCCTTGTCTGAGTGTTTTGTCATAACAATGTGAGACGCTAATTCTCTCATAAGTAAAGATGTACCTGCTTTATTTCTGTTATGACCTTCGTCACCCATTAAAACAACTTGGGCGATCATTGTCTTTAAATCAATTGGTCCAGATAATGCTAACGCATCCTTTAACACAGGCGCTAATATAGTCTCAATCCACTTTAATCTTTCAATTACTTCTTGACTATAGGCACCGTATCTTAGTACTTTTCCTAAACCTTCGTTTAATGTACAATAAGCATAGTTACCAAAGGTTGTATTTTGTATAATCCACACTGGCATAGATGCAGTTGTTACTCCTGCCATTGGACCTACTGCACTATGGTGGTGACAGGAGTCAAATTGAATTTCTCCTGATTCAGCTAAGGCAATTGCCTCTTTTTCATTGGCTGCTAATCCTTCATAGATTAATCCACCAATAACAGCTCCTCTAAGAGGACCACTCATTTTATCCCAAGTTACTGGAGGTCCTGCATGTAAAATTGTTTTTTTAGTAATTCCAGGTACTATTTCTCCAGCAGTACCGATTCCAACAAGAGTTGGTTGAGCACTTAAAATTCGCTCAAGAGCCTCTTGATTGGCCTTATCAATTCTTTCTTGAATCATTTCATCATCTCCTTTGACTAGTTGACAATTATTTCCCTGTAAATAACCTATAGTTATTTCTATTATTTTTTTAATTTGGCTAATAAGGATATCATTTTTTTATTTCCACCAGCTGGAGGTCTCCAATCCACATGAACCACCTTAATATTTTGTGCCTTTAAGTCCTTTGCGAAGGATTCTAATCCTAGGTTAATCACTTTTACTTCCTTACCAAAAAATTTATTGATCATGATTCACCCTTCCTCTACTGAATATTCTTTAAAATCTTTGATACAAATCTTACTGCTTGAGCATTAGATGGCATAACTACAAAGCCTGCTTCTATTAACCTCTGTTCTTGATTCACTAAGTCCTGTGGATCTCCTTCTGTTCCACAGACAGAAGCAACCCATATAACTTCCTTACCTTGTTCCTTTAAAATTGCCTTTGCCTTTTCAATACTTGGAATCATCTCTCCCACAGGATCAACATGAGATCCGTATCCTAATACAAAATCCATTAGAATAACTGCAATACTTCCATCTTTGGCTTCAACTACTAATCTTTCCTGTCTCCCTGAAGGATCTATCATAGGATGAGCTTTACCTACTGTAAATACATCGTCTCCTAAGTCAATACAAGTATGTTTTTTACTTATATGTATATCTTCAAGTAAAAATTCAGGCTTTAATGGTATATTAGAATAGATTCCATCTAATTCATTAAATAATAGTTTCATAGCTTCATCACAAAGTGTTCCGCCAGTATAAATTCCTCTTAAATATTTTTGATCTGGTTGTAATTTAGCTATTTCTTTATTTACAAGATCTTCAACTTTCTCTTCTGCTATTTCAAAACCAAGCATATCCTTTGGTTCTTCCCCATTAGCTAATGCAACTGCCTTATAAGCTGTATCCTCTAATGTGTATCCTGGTACTCCACCGTATTCTCTAATTGTATCTGGGTCTCCTCCTATAAAGTCTACTACGAAGGGTTTACCACATTCCTTTGCCAATGCTAGCACCTTTTCAGCAATTTCTGCTGCTGGTGGTTTAGAAATAAGTACAATTACATTTGTTGATGGGTCTTCACTTAGAGCCTTAATAGCCTCTATCATCATAATCCCACCAATGTCTTTGCTTAGATCCCTTCCACCTGTACCAATTACTTGACTAACTCCAGCCCCTAGCTTATCTATAATTACACTTACTTCTTGTGTACCTGTGCCTGATGCCCCTACAATTCCTATGGAACCTTGCTTTATTACGTTTGCAAATGCCAATGGAACATTATTAATAATGGCTGTACCACAATCTGGCCCCATAACCAAAAGGCCCTTTTCTCTTGCTATTTCCTTTAACTCCTTTTCCTCTTCCACCTTGATGTTATCGCTAAATAGCATAACATGCATATTTTTATCTAAAGCTTTTTTCGCCTCGTCAAAGGCATATTTACCTGGTAAAGAAATTAAAACGAAGTTAGAATCTGAAGCATACTTAACTGCTGCATCAAAAGTTGGCGGTTTATATTCTCCACTAGAGGCTTCCTTTTTTTGATTTAATAATTTATTTACTTTCTCGATTACTTGATGAAAATCATCTTTATCTTCAGTTAAAACCGATACAAAAAAATCATTTACTCCTAGCTCTCTTACTGCATTATTAGCTAATCCTAAGTTTTCTGCTAATTCTTTATTTAGATCTGTACCCATTCCCACTAGTACCTCATTGACAACTTCCATCTGTTTTACTTCTTTACTAATGAGCATAAGGGCTACAGAATCGTAATAGGTGTTTTTTCTTACTTCGACATTTAAATGCATTTTAGTTTTTTACTCTCCTTTCTATTATATAAAGTTAAAATACAGCCTATATAAGCTCCAGCTATTAAATCAGATCCCGATGTTTCTCCAGTCTCAATTACAGAGCATATATTTCTAATTAATTGCTTTTTGTCCCTTTCTGAGAAAAGACTTATCATTAGTTTTCGAATATGATCTGCAACTTTACCCTTTGAAGCAAATTGCAGCATCTCTGAACTCACCTTTGTGGTTCTGTAAACAGTCCCATCTACTATAACTCTATTAATCTTATATACTCTACTAAGATCAAGACCAGAATATTTTCTAGCATATAACATAGAAACCATAAGTCCTGTTAAGAAATCATCAGTAGAAGGCGTTAATCCTGGACCAAAGCCAATAATCTGCTTGGCCATTATGCTAATCCCTTCTATATTTTCTTCTATTAGTAATTCAATGAGTTTTTGAATTTTTGAGTAAATAAAAGAGCAGTAGTGATTAGTTTGAAGTTCTTCTAATTCTTCATGAGAATCTTGTAAATAGTTGCTAATTTCTAAGAAAATAGGTGCAATACCATTAAAGTTACCTCTATCTACCAACACTTTTTTTAAAAGTTCTATATTTTGAAAAACAATATCTTCTCCTAATCCTTTAAAGTCAAGTATAGGATTTGGGTCCCATATTTTTGCCTTTGATAGGTCAATTTTTAAATGATCTATTCCTACAGTTATTGCTGTTTCGTTGAGAATAAAAGGTATTCCCTTCTGTAATCCAAAGGAATGAAAATTTTGATCCTCTGGTAGGTTAAGAGAAATAGATCTAGGTGTATTGGGGATTTGACTTGATATAAGAGCAATTAATAAATCATCATCAGTTATAATATTACAGGTTCTATTAAAGACAGAATGTACCGACCCCATGAGTTCTGTTCGCTCTTCTATTAGTTTCTTAGTATTAGCACAAATCCATATGGCCTTCATAGCTTTCTTTCCTTTACGAATTATTTTATAGCAAGTAATAATAATGATAATCTTTGTTTGTTGTGAACAATCTGTATTTTGATTATATTTATTATATTTAGATAATTCGTTGAAAATAGGTGCTTTTCCTTTAGAGAGTTCTTCTAAATATTTCATTGTGTTTTTGTGGAAATTTACTATACCAAGTTTTACGCTTCTCTAAACATTTCAAAGATTTTAAAAGAAACTTGAAGGTTCAAACGATCATTTGGATTTTCTAAGTTCATTCCTGTAATATCTTTAATTCTCTGCATCCGATAGACAATTGTATTGTAGTGAGTAAACATTTCCTCTGATACTTTTTTCAAATTTCCTCCATACTGAAAAAACATCTGTAGGGTTTTCACAAGCTCAGAGCTCTTTTCCTTATCGTACACCACAAGTGGCTCTAGGGTATCACGATAAAATTGATGAAGCTCACTTTCCATTTCCTCTAAATAAAAAATACGATAAATTCCTAAA